>CAZOUH010000076.1:0-6528 GCA_964582935.1 uncultured Paludibacter sp. | reverse complement strand
TCTACGGATGGTACTACCGAAGCAATTGATGCTTTTCAATCGGACAACCGACTGATTCATCTGATTCCTGATAATAAAAATTTAGGGATAGGCGGTTGTTGGAACGTGGGGGTACATCATCCGGAATGTGGTAAATTTGCGGTGCAATTGGACAGCGATGATATGTATGCAGATGAAAATACCTTACAGAAAATCGTAGATGCTTTCTATAAGCAGCAATGCGCCATGGTAGTTGGTTCGTATATGCTGACTGATTTTGATAAAAATCCTATCCCGCCGGGCATCATCGATCATAAAGAATGGACACCGGAAAATGGTCGCAATAACGCCCTGCGAATTAATGGGTTGGGTGCTCCAAGGGCGTTTTTTACGCCTTTGCTACGAGAAATTAAAGTGCCGAACACAAGCTATGGAGAAGATTATGCGTTGGGCTTGGCATTCTCGCGTGAATACCAAATTGGACGTATTTACGATGTGCTGTATCTTTGTCGCCGTTGGGAAGACAATACAGATGCTGCCCTCGATATAGAAAAAATGAATGCCCATCATACTTATAAAGATAGAATCAGAACTTGGGAGTTGCAAGCCAGGATAAGGATGTTAACGCGATGATCAACAATAATAATGAATTCATTTTCTAAGGAAGTCCATACATTTTTTAATCAACAGCTTGGAGAGTGGTCCTTGGCTGCTGAAAATTACGAGGCTTTAAACCAAATCAAAACCAGATCTTTTCAGTACGGTAATTTTGAAGTAAAGGTACAGTTTAACCCTGCTCGCTTAATTTCCGGTTCAGCAAAAACAGACCCGCAATCCATACAGGAACGCAAGTGTTTCCTTTGTCCTGCACATCTGCCGGCAGAACAACGCAGCCTGCCTTTTGGACAAAATTATCAGATCTTGGTGAATCCCTATCCAATTTTTCCTATACATTTAACCATCCCCGAATTGCGACATGTCCATCAGCATATCCACGGAAGATATGTTGATATGTTAGCTATGGCAGAGGTGCTGCCGGACTTTGTTGTTTTTTACAACGGACCGAAATCCGGAGCTTCCGCGCCTGATCATTTGCATTTTCAAGCCGGCAGTAAAGGTTTTTTACCTTTAGAAAAAGATTTGCAGTCTGTTGAGAAAGAAATTCTGTTTGTTCATAAAAAAACACAGTTTTATACCCTAAATCATTATTTACGTAATATCTTTGTAGTTGAATCACAGCAGAAGTCGGAAATGATAAACACATTTGATGAGATAGCAGCGATCTTGCCTTTGAAAGAAGATGACCATGAACCGATGATGAATATTGTTACATGGTATGACACAGGCACTTGGACGAGTTGTGTTTTCCCGCGCCAGGCGCATCGCCCGTCTTGTTTTTATGCAAAAGATAAAGATCATTTTTTAATCAGTCCCGGATCGGTTGATTTAGGCGGCGTTATCATCACTCCAAGAGAAGAAGACTTTGAGAAAATAACAGCAGCCACTATCGACACGATTTTTAAGGAAGTGTGTGTGGCTGATGACCTTATACAAACAATCAAACAGAAAATGAATCATTAATCACAAAATACCATGAAACAGCCGGAAGTAAGTATTGGAATTGTAAAAAAAGACAGGATTCAATTTATTCTGACCGGAAATTATGTGGTGAATAAAGAACCTGTCAGAGGTGTTCAAATGATCTTTTTTGAAAATGGAAAAATCAACTGGAATGGCACCTCGCATGATGAATTGTGCTTCAAAGCCAAGGATAATGAATCCTTGTTTATTTTAAGAGATGTTGTCATAGGCATTGACTTCCATTGGGAAAGGACTGAAGACCAGTGTTTTCAAGGTTCTTTGAAATTTGTTGTTGAGGATGATGCTATTACTGCTGTCAATATGCTTTGCATAGAAGATTATCTGATCAGCGTCATATCTTCGGAAATGAGTGCTTCGGCATCTCTTGAATTATTGAAAGCCCATGCTGTTATTTCCCGAAGTTGGTTATTGGCGCAGATTGAAAGAAGAAAACATATTGAGCAATCTGTTGTAAAGCCGGAATTTGTAGAGACGGAAGATAGAAGAATTGTATGGTATGACAGAGAAGATCATGTGAATTTTGATGTGTGTGCCGATGATCATTGTCAGCGCTACCAAGGCATTGAGCGATTGTATGATAATTATGAGCATGTCAAAGAAGCCGTAGTATCCACCCATGGACAGGTGTTGTGTTATGATAATCATATTGTTGATGCCCGTTTTTCAAAATGTTGTGGAGGAGTTGCCGAAGAATTTCAATCCTGTTGGGAAGATATAGAAGTACCTTATTTGACAAAAGTACGAGACGCAGCGTTAGACAACCATGCACCCGATTTGACTCGTGAAGAAGAAGTTATCAAATGGATAGCCGGCAGACCCGAGGCTTTTTGTAATACGACTGATATAGATATTCTGACCCAGGTGTTGAACAATTACGATCAGGAAACCCGAGATTTTTACCGTTGGTCGGTCAGCTATCAAGCCGATGAGCTGTCTGCATTGATACACAGGCGTTCGGGGGTTGATTTTGGAGAAATTGTCGATTTGATTCCTGTAAAAAGGGGTGTTTCCGGACGTATCATTGAATTAAAAATTATCGGTACAAAAAAGACGAAGGTGATTGGTAAAGAGTTGGAAATCAGGCGGACTTTGTCCGATTCGCATCTGTATAGCTCTGCCTTCTATGTTGAAAAGAGAAACAATGAATTTGTATTACATGGTGCAGGCTGGGGGCATGGGGTAGGTTTATGCCAAGTGGGTGCAGCCGTCATGGGCACAAAAGGTTATCCTTTTGATGAGATTTTACGGCATTATTATGTCGGCGCTACGATTAAAGAGATTTACTGAATTTTACATCAACAATTATAACATCAAACGCTATATTCAGCAATATCCAGCAATATTCAATGCAGAAAAACAGATCGCCTTGGGCATGGATTCCGAGTTTGTATTTGGCTGAGGGGCTTCCTTATGTCGCGGTAATGACCATTTCGGTAATCCTCTACAAGCGCATGGGGATATCCAATACGGACATCGCTTTGTACACAAGCTGGTTGTATTTGCCGTGGGTCATCAAACCATTTTGGAGTCCGTTTGTGGACTTGCTGAAAACCAAACGCTGGTGGATAGTAAGCATGCAACTGCTGATAGGAGCGGGTTTTGGAGGTATCGCTTTTTCCATTCCGGTAAATTTTTTCTTTCAGGCTACCTTAGCATTTTTTTGGTTGCTGGCTTTTAGCTCTGCTACGCATGATATCGCTGCCGATGGTTTCTACATGCTTGGATTGAATACCAACGACCAAGCTAAATTTGTGGGTATTCGCAGTACGTTCTATCGCATTGCCACCATTATGGGACAAGGTGTTTTAATTATGCTTGCCGGATTGTTGGAGAGTGCTACCGGTATGGAACCGGTTCAGATTACTGTGGAAGCTTCTCCTGCTTATGAAGATGTTGCTATGGTGTTTGATACCCCACAAGAATATGTTTCGTCAGCGGGTGACCTACATTTTATCACCAACACCCAAACCGTTCAAATGGGAGTTGGCGGAATTGATCAGGACAGTGCAAAGTTATTGTTACAAAAGATAGAAAGACTGAATCGTGAACAGGGTTTTGTCGAAAGGTCATCAAATGATATTTCACAAACTGCAGCAGCACAGTCATCTTGGTGGTCGTCTCATATTGCTCAGCCCTTGGGCACATGGATTCAACACAACTTCGGAGAACAGCGCGATGCAGTTGAACCAAGCTCCTTAGCCGGAAATATGGCTGTCGTGCGTGTTCGGCTTTCTAAACAACCTGAATCTGACAAACAGATTGTCCTGAATACCACCCAAAGCCGTGGTGATAAGAGCATTGCGTTGGTGCATGGAGAGCGACTGACTTTCCACGCCTCCAATTGGGACAAGTCGGCTTATTTGGTTTTTCAATTGGATCCCAAACAGACAGCTGCTACTGCTACCGAATTTAAAGGATTATCGGGCAATATTGCTTTTGCTTGGTCCATGACCTTTTTAGTGTTGGCAGGATTATTCATTGTATTTAGTCTTTATCATCGGGTGTTTCTGCCCATACCCGATTCGGATATGCCTGCTGCACAGGTCACTGCTGCCTCTGTCCTAAAAGATTTTTCAAATACCTTTGTCTCATTTTTTAACAAACCGGGCGTGGGCACAGCCATTTTTTTTATGCTGACTTTTCGGTTCTCTGAAGCACAAGCTCTGAAGTTGATTACTCCTTTCTTATTGGACTCACGAGATGTAGGCGGTTTGGGACTGACTACCGGCGAGGTGGGATTTGTGTATGGAACGGTGGGTATTTTAGCGCTGACCATCGGCGGCATCATCGGCGGCATTGCGGCTTCACGCGGTGGCTTGAAAAAGTGGCTGTGGCCCATGGCGTTAAGCGTTTTACTTCCAACCGCTGTTTTTGTTTATTTGAGTTTTTCCCAAACTAACAGCATGTGGATAATCAATAGCTTTGTATTTATTGAGCAGTTTGGCTATGGTTTCGGATTCACGGCTTATATGCTGTATCTGATGTACTTTTCTGAAGGGAAACAGAAGACCGCCCATTATGCCATATGTACCGGTTTTATGGCTTTGGGAATGATGCTGCCCGGAATGTTTGCCGGATGGATGCAGGAGATATTAGGCTATAATCATTTTTTCATTTGGGTGATGATTTGTAGCATCGTGCCCATCATTGCAGTTGCTTTGGTGAAGGTGGATGCAAATTACGGAAAAGCTGTAGAAAAATAAATGAGTAGATATGTTATTAATAGCAGACGGAGGTTCAACAAAAGTTGATTGGTGTTTAATTGACCAAGGAAAGATAGTTACAAGAGTTTATACTTCAGGAGCGAATCCTTTTTTTCGCAATCGGGAAGATATCAGTCAAGAACTCAATCTAAAACTTGTTCCTAAACTACAATCACAGGCTGTGGAAGCCGTGTATTTTTATGGTGCTGGATGCGCATTCCCTGAGAAAAATCAGATTATCAAAGATGCCATTGCTGATAATATTGATACAGACAAGATTGAAATTAACAGTGATTTGCTGGGTGCAGCCATCGGACTGTGTAACAATCAACCCGGTATAGCTTGCATACTTGGAACGGGTTCAAATTCTTGCTTTTATGATGGTCGCAACATCGTGAAAAATGTGGCGCCACTTGGATTTATTTTGGGTGATGAAGGAAGCGGAGCAGTTTTAGGTAGGTTGTTTGTCGGCTCGTGTCTGAAAAATCAATTCACCAAAGACATCCGTGAGCAATTCTTAGCACACATCAACATGGATGTTTCTCAGCTCTTAGACAGGGTTTACAAACAGCCGCTTGCCAATCAGTTTTTAGCAAGCCTTGCTCCCTTTATTCAAGGCAACATCCACGAATCAAGCGTTTATAACTTAGTCTATCAGGCTTTTATAGATTTTTTCAGAAAAAATGTCATGCAATACGATTATACAGAATATCCGGTATTCTTCACAGGTTCTGTCGCTTATTATTTTAAAGATATTCTTTCTGAAGTTGCAGCATCGCTTAATATCCACATTGAAAAAATTGAACAGTCGCCCATGAATGGCTTGATTCAATATCATGCATGCTCTAATTCCTAAGCCCGCCCATCAGCACTCGGATGAACCAATTTACTTTTCACGTGATAGGGAGGCATCATACTCAACCAATCCCTGCATGGGTGATTGCGCAATTTCGGTTATATCAATTTTAAATTCCTTTGCAACTTCTCTTAGTATTTCCTGATAACGTATTGCGATAGAACCGATAAAGCTTATCGGCAAATTTTTGTAGTCATATTGCATGATACATCTTCTGAAGAAATTTCTGAAGTTTTCTGCAATTAAATTATGCACATATTCGTGTTCTTGAAGTTCTGCCAAAAAAAATGAGAATAATGACAGAGAACGCATTGGGAAAGGCTTTTCATAAATTCGTTCGAGGATATCATCATCGGTAATTTGATATATTTCATAAAATGTCTCCATGATTTCCTGCGGCGCTAAATTTTTTAAGCAGTCGCTTATAAACATTTTGCCCAAGGCAGCCCCACTCCCTTCGTCACCAAGAATATATCCCAATGATTTCACTTGATCAACAATGTCTTCGCCGTCGTAAACACAAGAATTTGAGCCTGTTCCAAGCATGCACGCGATGCCTTCACGCTTTCCAAACAGTGCGCGACCGGCAGCCAATAAATCGTTATAAATGTATGTGTGTGTACGGAATTGTGAAACCAGAGAGGCTTTAACAATGTTTTGTTTTTCTTCAGACATGCAGCCGGAGCCGTAAAATATCACCTCTTCTATTTTTCGGGTGAAATAATTTCCGGGTAATTGCAGTCGTACACAGCGACTTATTTCTCGTCGGGTTTGAATAAGAGGATTGATGCCATCAGTAAAAACATGTTCTACAATGTGTCCGTTGTTTACTAAACACCATTCCGTTTTTGTCGATCCACTATGTGCTATCAGTTTCATTTATATTTT
>CAZOUH010000075.1:0-6592 GCA_964582935.1 uncultured Paludibacter sp. | reverse complement strand
TTTTTTACATCATATGTTGAAGCACTATCTACTCATTTTTTTCATTTTTAGCGGCTTAGGGCTATGGGCGCAGCAGGTCTCCGTGAGGGGCGTGGTAGTCGATGATGCAGGCGAGGAAGTGATAGGGGCTACTGTGGTGGTGAAAGGCAATGAACAACAGGGTACCATTACTGATATTGATGGAAGATTCTCTTTGCAAGTACCTGATTTACAAACCACACTTGTATTCTCTTATGTGGGAATGAAAAGTGAAGAACGCAAAGCAACTCCTCAAATGCGTGTGGTGCTGAGTTCGGACGCCAAAGAATTGGAGGAGGTTGTAGTGACTGGCATCCTGAAAATGGACAAACGACTTTTCACCGGTGCTACGGATAAATTAGATGCCGAGAAAACCAAAATTGATGGCATCACCGATATCAGTCGCGCTTTAGAAGGTCGATCTGCAGGGGTCTCTGTGCAAAATGTTTCCGGTACTTTCGGGACAGCCCCCAAAATCCGTGTGCGAGGTGCGACTTCCATTTATGGTAATTCCAAACCTTTGTGGGTAGTTGACGGTATCATCATGGAGGATGCGATAGATGTCTCAAGCGATGAGCTGTCGTCCGGAAATGCTGAAACGCTGATTTCATCAGCTATTGCTGGCATCAATGCGGATGACATAGAGAGCTTTCAGATTCTGAAAGATGGCTCGGCGACTTCTATTTACGGTGCGCGTGCGATGGCAGGAGTGGTGGTAATCACAACCAAAAAAGGCAAAGCCGGCGTAAATCGCATCAACTATACAGGAGAATTTACTTCTCGTTTGGTTCCTGCTTACAGCGATTTTAATATTTCTAATTCCCAACAGCAAATGGGCATTTACCAAGAGATGGAACGCAAGGGATGGTTGGAGTTCGCCTCTGTGGCAGCTGCCTCCAATAGCGGTGTTTATGGTAAAATGTACCAATTAATCAATCAGTACGAAAACGGACAATATGGCTTGGAAAACTCAGAAGCCGCCCGAAATGCGTATTTGCGCGAAGCTGAATTTAGAAATACGGATTGGTTTAAGTTGCTGTTTAATAATAGTTTGACACAGAATCATGCCGTCAGCATCTCTTCCGGTACCGACAAGGCGAATTTTTATGTGTCATTATCGGTGTTTGATGATCCGGGCTGGACGAAAGCCTCTGATGTGCAGCGTTATACTGCTAATGTAAATGCTTTGTATAAAATATCCGATAAGCTTTCTGTCAGCTTGCTGACCAATGGAGCTTATCGTTCGCAAAAAGCACCGGGTACGTTGAGTCAGGATGTGGATGTAGTGCGTGGTGAGGTGAAACGTGATTTCGATATCAATCCTTACAGCTTTGCACTGAATTCCTCACGTACTTTAGATCCCAATGAGTTTTACACCCGCAATTATGCACCTTTCAATATTTTTCATGAATTGGAAAATAATTATATCGACCTGAATGTGGTGGATCTGAAATTCCAATCTGAATTGAATTGGAAGATAATCAGGGGCTTGGAAGCTAATCTGTTGGCAGCGGTCAAATACCAGACTTCTTCGCAAGAGCACCACATCAAAGATCATTCGAACCAGGCGGAAGCCTATCGCGCCGGTGTGTTTCCCGAAAATGCCACCATTGCCGAACGCAATCCTTTGCTTTACACCGACCCCGACAATCCGAATGCATTGCCTGTTTCTATCTTGCCAGAAGGGGGAATTTATAACCGGACTGCCTACGGCATGAAGGGTGTCGATTTCAGATCTTCTCTAAATTATAACGGTACAATTGAAAATACGCACATCATCAATTTATTTGGAGGAATGGAAACGGGTGCGGTGGACAGACAACGTACCTGGTTTCGTGGCTGGGGCTATCAATATGATAATGGTGGCATTCCCTTTTATGATCCGGATGTGTTCAAACAGGGAAAAGAGGAAAACGCTGATTATTACACGAATATATCCACTTTTACGCGAGATGTGGCATTTTTCAGTTCCCTTACTTATTCTTATTTAGGTAGATATATCTTGAATGGAACGGGACGTTATGAAGGATCGAACAAGTTGGGAAAATCAAGGGCTGCAAGATGGTTACCAACTTGGAATGTGGCTGCTGCGTGGAATGCGCATGAAGAAGATTGGTTCAACGCGTATCTGGGATCTGTACTGTCGTTTGGTGCTTTGAAAGCTTCGTATTCGCTGACTGCCGATAGAGGACCTGCTTTCGTGACCAACTCATTGGCGGTGTTTAAAAGTTACACGCCTTGGCGACCCAGTGCTGGCGTTTCAGAATCAGGTATTTATATAGAAGATTTGGAGAATAGCGAACTGACCTACGAGAAAAAACATGAACTGAATATCGGTGCTTCGCTCGGATTTCTGAAAAATAGGATTAATCTCGAAACGGATTTCTATGTGCGCCGTAATTTTGATTTGATTGGTCTGATTTATACGCAAGGTGCAGGCGGACAAATAGCCAAATATGCCAATGTGGCATCCATGCAATCTCAAGGGGTCGAATTGACGATTTCTACCAAAAATATAGAAAATAAAGATTTTACGTGGCATACGGATTTTATCTTTTCTGATGCCGTCAACCGTATTACAGCTTTGGATTCCCGCTCTAATGTGATACAGTTGATTTCCGGATCGGGCTATGCCAAAAAAGACTATCCCGTCAGGTCGCTATTTTCCATCCCTTTTGCCGGCTTGAACGAGGAAGGACTGCCTACCTTTATCAATGAAGATGGAGAGCATACCCTGACTGATCTGAATTTTCAGGAGTTTGAGAAATTGGGTTTCTTGAAGTATGAAGGTCCGACCGACCCAACCATCACCGGCAGTTTGGGTAATAATTTCAGTTGGAAAGGTTTTAAATTGAATGTCTTCCTCACTTATTCTTTTGGCAACAAAGTGCGCCTTAATCCTGTTTTTTCTGTCCGCTATTCAGATTTAAGCGCCATGCCCAAGGAGTTTAAAAATCGCTGGACTTTGCCTGGTGATGAAGCGTTTACTAATATTCCGGTTATTGCCGGTATGCGGCAAAATAGAAAATATGCTGATTTGAGTTATGCTTATAATGCTTATAATTATTCGGATATCCGTGTGGCTGATGGTGGATTTATTCGCTTGAAAGAAATATCTTTGGCTTATGATTTACCTAAAAACTGGGTCAAGTTACTGAGCGTTCAAAATGCACAGGTCAAGTTACAGGCTACCAATTTGTTGCTTTTATATGCCGATAGAAAATTAAATGGTCAAGATCCGGAATTTTTCAACAGTGGTGGTGTGGCTACGCCCATGCCCAAACAGCTGACCTTCACGCTGCGATTCGGATTGTAATGAAAATGTGTTAAGATGAAGTGGAAAATATACATAGGGTTGATGATGCTGAGCGTTGGATTTACTTCCTGCGATCAGTTTTTGGAAACTTTGCCCGACAACAGAACACAGATTGATACCGAAAAGAAAATTAATCAGTTGTTGGTATCGGCTTACCCCGGAGCAAATTATGCGGTTTTGGCAGAATTAAGTTCAGATAATTTCGTGGATAACAATGCCATTTTACCGGTGCATTTGTCTGCTCATGAACGCATGCATGATGAGATATTTGCCTGGGAACCGGTGACTTCTTCTACGCATCAAGACAGTCCGTCTTACGTATGGGAGAGCTGCTATGCTGCCATTGCAACTGCCAATCACGTCTTGGAAGCCATAGCCGAACTGAGCGCACAAGATGCGAGCTTGGATTTGTCGGCACAAAAGGGTGAAGCGCATTTATGTCGCGCCTACAGCCATTTTATCTTGGTGAATATTTTCTCCCAAGCTTATAAAGATGAAGCACGCAGTTCGCAGGATGTCGGTATTCCTTATGTGACAGACTTAGAAACTATTGTAAGTGCTGATTATCAGCGTGAATCAGTGCAAGCAGTCTATGCGAAAATTGAAGAAGATTTGGAGATGGGGTTGGCGTTGATCTCCGACCATCATTATTCCGTTCCTAAATATCACTTCAATACACAAGCAGCTTATGCTTTTGCAGCTCGCTTTTATTTGTACAAAAGAGATTATCCGAATGTCGTAAAATATGCTGATAAAGCCTTAGGTAACAACCCTATCAATTTAATGAGAAAATGGGATGTCGATTATGATAATATTGACGCTATTATCTATGATTATGTGCATGTTAATCAAGCAGCGAATTTTTTGCTCTTGCCAACCAGCTCTTTATTTGGTCGGATTTACGGAAATCGTTATGGACATAATTTCGATGCCATGTGGGGTTCAACGTATGGGGATGGTCCCACTTGGTCAGATATGCTTCCCGCATTTGATGGCAAACTGTACATCAGTGTGCAGCAAGATTATGGCGTCTTCTTCCCAAAAGCATCTGAAATGTTTGAATATACGGACAAGGTTGCCGGTATCGGGTTTACACATATTGTCCGTGCGGAGTTCACAGCAGAAGAGACTTTGCTATGCCGTGCAGAAGCCCTGATTTACCTGAATCGCATTCCGGAAGCCATTGCTGATTTGCAGATATGGAACCACTCGCATTTGGCACCAGAGGAGTTGACTTTAGACCTTATCAATAATTTCTATACGCCCAATAATGTATTGTTTGTTAAGAATTTGAGAAATTCCAAGATGAGTAATCTTTTTAGCATAACAGCTGAACAGTTGCCCCTGATTCATTGCGTATTGCATTTCAGGCGCATAGAAACCATGTTCGACGGATACCGGTGGTTTGATATCAAACGCTACGGCATTGAGATTACGCACAATATTGATGGAAAAGGGTTGCAACGATTGCCCTATGACGATGAACGACGCGCCATTCAGTTGCCGCAAGAGGTCATCAGTGCCGGCATGGAATCCAATCCGCGAACAACGGCTGCACCATCATCGGGGAGGTTTGAAAAATTAGGAATAGCCGGGTATGATTATGAAAAATAATATTTGAATATTAATTCTATGCACGTTTAAATTAAAATGCGAAATCTACTAAAATATACATTGTTGTCCATATCGATGATATTGATTGCTTGCTCCAACGATGAACACTTCACTGCCAGCATTTTCAACATAGAAAAGGGCGCAGATGAAAATGCAGCCGGTTATGCATTTGATACTTGGTTGCATGAAAATTATTTAGAGCCTTATAACTTGGAATTCAGATACAGAATGGAGGATGTGGGTTCGGATATGAATTATAATTTGGTGCCGGTGTCTTTCGAAAAAGCACAGGAGATGGCGCGATTGGTTAAATATTTATGGTTTGATGTGTATGGCACGGTGGTCGGACCGGAGTTCCTGAAAGAAAATGGTCCCCGCATCATTCATTTGATTGGTTCGCCTGCCTATAATCCCATTTCAGGTACCATGTTGTTAGGGACTGCTGAGGGCGGATTGAAGGTAACGCTGTTTCGTTGTAATGAATTGGACTCTACGGATGTGGATAAAATGAATGAATATTATTTCAAGACCATGCACCATGAGTTTGCACACATCCTACATCAAAAAAGAAATTATCCTGTTGAATTTGGGTTGATCTCGCAAGGGAAGTACAATCCGCTCGGATGGCAATATCGATCTCCTTCTGAAGCCGCAAGCATGGGCTTTGTGTCGCCCTACGCCGGCAGTCAGAATCGCGAGGATTTTGTTGAGATTATTGCGAATTATTTAGTAAAAACAGATACACAGTGGAATGAGATATTGACCATGGCTGCCAATCCGGGAATAAATTATGATGGAGAGGAATTGCCCGATGATGGCATAGATGGTAAAGCGGTGATTTTAAGGAAATTAGAAATAGTCAGAAAATGGTTGCAAGACTCTTGGAATATTGAAATTGACGAGCTGCGGACAGAGATTATAAGGAGGCAAGAGGGGATATGAATAGCGCCCTAAATCCTTCAAAGGGGGATACAGCGCGCAATTATTTATCCCTTGCACGCCCCAAGCTCCCCTCCTTTGGAGGGGTTGGAGGAGGCTCCTAACTCGGAACCCGGAACCCGGAACTCGTAACTTCATTCTACAAAACAATAAATATGTTCAACAAAACAACAAATAAATCACACATAGCACTTCTTTTAAGCATCTTACTCCTTTTTGCAGGCTGCCGAAAAGAGGAACCTGATATTTTTCCTCACACGCCGGCTGAACGTTTGCAACACGCAATAGATGAGTATCAAAGCATCTTGACAGCGGCTACAAACGGGTGGCAAGTGGAATATTACGCCAACTCAACAAGCGGTGGTTATACCTTGCTGATGAAGTTTGATGCTTCCGGCTTGGTCACCATGGCATCAAGGAGTAAATTGACGAAAAATGCCGCTTATGAGCAGGAAAGTTCTTTGTATGAAATTATTGGCGACAACGGTCCGGTGCTGACTTTCAATACTTTCAATCCAATATTGCATGTATTTTCCAATCCGGAGCATCCGGAGATACTTGATCGAAAAGAGGAAGATCTTACGGGTTACGGCTGGCAAGGGGATTACGAATTTATCATCAACAAAGCTGTGGAGGATACGGTGTGGTTGAAGGGCAAAAAACAGGGTGCTGAAATTATCATGACTCAATTAGCAACCGACATCC
>CAZOUH010000074.1:0-6633 GCA_964582935.1 uncultured Paludibacter sp. | reverse complement strand
ATTCGAGTTGATAGTTATTGATTACAGTGTGTAAAGATAGGTATTTTTTGTTGATTCAGTCCCGAAACGCTCATTCAGAACATGGATGATTTTGGAAAGCAGAACTTCTTCTTTCGCTCATTTAAAGTCCTGCTTCGGATGTACCGCTTAATGCCCTCGTGTATATCCACCTTGTTCGACCAATGATTGCACGATGGCGGATTCAAATGTATTTTCGGTTGTGATGTTCATGCAGAATAGAATTTATCATGTTGCCAATTGGCAGGATTATTATTGATGTATGTTGCTATGCGTTGATATTCTGTATCATTGCGTATTATATGATCGTGAAAACGGGTTTGCCATCCGAAATTGATATCTATTTTTCTGGCATTTTTGGTAACCCCAATTTTAAATCCACGAACAATTGACGCCAAATTTTTTGATTGCGGACCAAATTGATTTTGGGGGAAATTAGGGATTGGTGGTGATGGAATTGATGGTTGAATTGATGGGATTTGGGTTGATATTTGGGTTGGATTTTTTATTGGGTTTGTTATTGGGTTTGTTATTGTAGAGACGCAATGCATTGCGTCTCTACGGTTCGATCCACCATTCGATCCACCATTCGATCCACCATTCGATTCATGGTTCCACCCACCATCACGTTCACCATCACGCCCACCATTCAATCCACAATTGCGTTCACCATTCGATTCATGGTTCCATCCACCATTCAATCCCCCATTACGTTCCCCATCACGCCCATCACATTCCTCGCCGAATTGAATACCATTTCCACCATCAGATTGCCTATTGTATGCATTATCGCCAATACCGATAATGGCATGAAAATGATTGGGCATAATCATAAATTCACCCCTATATAAATTCATATCCGGACGCATTTCAAATGTTTTGAACCATTCCGATTGGGTAATATCGCCGATTTCTGACAATATCATTTCACCATTTATAATATCCCCAAAATAATGTTCCCTATTTTGGGTGCAGACGGTAATAAAATAGGCTGCACACCATCCGTAATTCCACCATTGGGCGCGGGCAGATGCAATGCGATATTTATTTTTATATTTTTCCATATTATATATTTTCACACACACACCGTAATAATATCATTCAGGTTGGTGGTGTAGCAGGGTGATAAGTTGTCTTGTTTCATTTTCCAAATGCGTCGGGTGTCTTGCGAAGCGAGGCGTATTTTCTGTTGTCCATACCTTAAGTTGATGTTGTCGATTGTCTGCATTAATGCAACATGCCGCTCGTCACGGTTCTCAAAAAGTGTTTGTTGGATCTGATTTTCAGGGGTAAAATCTTGGATGATGACGCCGGCTTTTTTATAGGCATAGCCATCTCTGAATATCTGCTTCAATGCCTGTATGGCAAAGCCGGCTAACTCAATGCTTGAATTGGTTGCATAAGGGAGCTTGACAACGATATTGCGACTGTATTGCGGTAAGTCTTGTCGGTGCTTGTTGGTACGAATAAAAACCATGAGCGAGTTGCAACAGGATTTTTGTTGACGTAATTTTTCGGCACAGGATACAGCGAAAGTGCTTATTCTTTCTGCTAATTCTTCGTATTTTGTGTAATTGGTTTCAAAACTTCTTGTGGTGGCAATGCTCTTTTTGGGCTGTACATCCTCTAAGCCAAGCGTTGAAATGCCTTGTAGTTCACGCTTCAAACGCAAGCCGACTATGGACATATGAGTTTTCACCCAGTCGTCGGCAAGCTGTATAAAATCATAAGCCGTCAAGATGTTTTTTGCTTGTAAGCGTTTTGCATGCTGTCTGCCAATACCCCAAACATCTTCGATTTTTAGCCACTTCAACGCTTTTAAGCGCTTTTCATCATCATCAATAATATAGGTGCCATTTGTTCTTTCAGGATATTTTTTAGCTATGCGATTGGCAAGTTTCGCCAATGCTTTAGTGGGTGCCATGCCAACACTAATCGGTATGCCTGTCCATTTCATAACTTGCCTACGCATTTGCTCCCCATAGGCTTGGAGATTAAACAAATCAAAGCCCTTGAACTGCAAAAAACATTCATCAATGCTATAAATTTCCATTTCAGGTGCATAGTCTGAGAGTATGGTCATCACCCGATTCGACATATCCCCGTACAAGGCAAAATTCGCAGAGAAAACATGCACATGATGTTGTCGGAGAAATTGCTCATATTTGAATACAGGTGCACCCATCGGGATACCTAATGTCTTGGCTTCGTTGCTTCTTGCAATGACGCATCCGTCATTATTCGACAATACGACAACTGGCTTTCCGTTCAAATCGGGACGAAAAACACGCTCACAAGAAGCGTAAAAGTTATTGCAGTCGATAAGCGCAAACATGGACTAAACATTTTTAATAACGTGGGTAACAATTCCCCAAATCAAAAAATCGTTCTCCTTGGTAACGCTGATGGGTTGATAATCTTCATTTTCCGGAATCAGCCAAATTATATCTTTTTCAAGTTTGATGCGTTTGGCTGTAAATTCGCCATCAATATAACAAACAGCAATTTTACCGTTTGAAGGCTCTACACTGCGGTCGATAATCAACAAATCACCATTGTATATACCGGCATTTTTTAATGAATCCCCTTTTACTTTTCCATAGAAAGTGGCAGAAGGATTTTTAATCAAATGTCGATTTAAATCTATGCTCAAATCAACAAAATCCAATGCAGGCGAAGGAAATCCGGCTGAAATACCGTTATCGACGAAGGGTAATCTGAGTTTTGTTTCTGTACTTGCCGAGAAAATATCTATGATAGTATTTGAATGTAGTCTTAATGCCATGTTGTTGCCGTCCGTTCTTGGATTATAGGGATTTTGTTTTCATGATTATCAAGAAAAATATCCTTGAAAAACTTCCGTAAAGGTAGCTATATTTTGGAAAAAAGTGAAAATAATAGCTTAACAATATTGACTATTCGGCTTTTACAGGGAAAAACACCTAATCCTCAATCGACTGCACTTCCACCAACAATTCATCTTTCATGACGGATTGTCCGGCTTGAACGCGGATTTTTTGAATAATACCGGTGCAATCGGCTGTGATTTCGTTTTGCATCTTCATGGCTTCAAGGGTGAGAATGGGTTCACCGATATTGACCAAATCGCCTTCGTGTAAGAACACATCAACAATTTTCCCGGGCATGGGCGCTTTGATTTGATTGCCGGTGACTTTACTCTCATCTGAAGCAATCATTCCTTTCCGCAAATAGGAAAATATGGATTCTAAGCTGAATTTATATTCAACTCCATTCACATGGATGATGGCTTTGTTTTGGTCACGTGCAACTAACTCACAATGATACGTTTTGCCTTTCCATTCAAAAATATACTGAAAATCATCCTGTTCGATGAAATCTATGGCTTGCTCTTCACCATCAATCACAGGATGTGAATCCCTTGGAATATAGATTTTATACCTTTCTCCACTTTCACGCATCGCAATAAACAAACGCGACGCATCTCTTTTGTATTTGTATGAAGTTCCCATAGAATCAATAAGTTAATCGTTTATTCAACACCCACACATTCAAGTCATCATTCTTATAGGCAGGAATATCTCCCTGCAACTGTAAATATTCTGAAGCATACATGATGGTAGCAGCCAAAGCGCCTATCAGTTCATCGTCTGTATCTTCCAACATCTCAGGGTGAAACACCTGATCCACCCAGCGCGTTGTGTAAGAAGCATCCATAAATTGAGGATGGTTTAAAACGGTCTTGCAAAATGGTACGGTAGTCTTTAATCCAATGATATTGAATTGACTGAGGGCTTCTAAGCTTTGCCGGATGGCTTCTTCCCTTGTTTTACCATGCACGATGATTTTGGCAATCATGGAATCAAAATAAGGCGTTACAATCGAATTGCTGATAAATCCTGTTTCAATGCGTATGTTTTTAGCACGTGGAAAATGGACTTTATCAATGAAACCGGTTTGAGGTGTAAACCTGTTTTGTGGATCCTCAGCATTTACCCTACATTCGATTGCCCAACCATTGAATTTAATATCAGCTTGTTGCAAATCCAACACTTCGCCCATGGCAATGCGGATTTGTTTTTCGACTAAGTCAATACCGGTAATCATTTCTGTAACAGGATGTTCTACCTGTATGCGGGTATTCATCTCCATAAAATAATAACTGCCGTCTTCGTCTATGATAAACTCGATGGTGCCTGTGGAATAATAGCCAATCTTTTGGGCAAACAAGACCGCTAAGCGTCCCATCTCTTCTCTTCTTTCGGAAGAAATGCTTGCTGATGGAGCTTCTTCAATAATTTTCTGATGCTTTCTTTGTAATGAACATTCCCTTTCCCCAAGATGCACGACATGACCGTGTTTATCGCCTAAAATCTGAAATTCGAGATGTTTGGGGTTCGGAAGGAATCTTTCGATAAAGATATCGCCATTGCCAAAAGCTGCCAAAGCTTCATCATAAGCGGCTTTAAAACTCCTTTCAAAGGTGTCGGGGGTTTCAACGATTCGCATGCCCCTTCCTCCGCCTCCGGCTGAAGCTTTCAAAATAACAGGATATCCGATCTTATCGGCATATTGTTTCGCTGTTTCGACATTTTCGACCGGTCCGTCTGAACCGGGAACCAAAGGCAAACCCGCTTCTATCGCCATTTTTTTGGCTACAGTCTTTAGCCCCATATCCCTGATCGTTTCAGGAGAAGGACCTATAAAATTGATTTTGTTCTCAATACATAAAGCTGCAAAATCAGGGTTTTCAGAAAGAAATCCGTAACCCGGATGTATCATATCAACCTGATGTTTAACGGCTAAGTCAACTATTTTTTGTGGATTCAGAAAAATAGGCTTGGCATCGTCTGCATCATGAGCAGGTATCACTTCATCCGCAAACTTCAGATACAAGGCATCCGGTTCTTTATCGCTCTGAAACACCACAGTGTATATCTTTAACTTGCGCGCCGAACGGATAATCCGGATGGCTATCTCACTTCTGTTGGCTATCAATAATTTTTGCTTCATAACGGAATACTCCCATGTTTTCGCTCCGGTTTAGTAAATTGTTTGTTTGACATTACCTCGAAGGCAGTAATCAAAACATCCCTCGTGGTTTCCGGAATGATAACTTCATCGATCAAACCGGTTTCTTCAGCCCTGTACGGATTGGCTATTTCATTTTTATATTGCTCCGTCAGTGTCTTTTCCATAGCAGCTTTATTTTCAGCATTTTTTAATTCATGCTTATGAATGATTTTGATAGCACCCGCTGGTCCCATCACCGCTATTTCGGCTGAGGGCCATGCGAAATTAAAGTCGCCACCGGTGTTTTTACTGCTCATCACAATATACGCTCCCCCATAGGCTTTGCGCGTAATGACGGTCACTTTGGGAACCGTAGCTTCACAGAAAGCATACAAAAGCTTGGCACCATTACGGATGATGCCGTTGTGTTCTTGCTCGATGCCCGGTAAGAAACCCGGCACATCTTCTAAAATCAATAAAGGAATGTTGAAAGCATCACAAAAACGTACAAATCGTGCCCCTTTTACACTGGCATTGATGTCGAGCGTGCCTGCCATGACTTTAGGCTGATTGGCGACTACCCCGATAGTTTTACCATTTAATCGGGCGAAACCAACCAAAATATTCTGGGCGTAGCCTTCATGTACCTCAAAAAAACTTTCTTTGTCCACCAAAATACGGATGATATCTTTCATATCATAGGGGCGATTGGGATCATCCGGAATGATTTTATTCAAATATTGTTGTTTGGATTTGTAATATTTCACCTGATGGGAAACCGGCAAAGACTCAAAATTATTGGATGGGATATAAGACAACAGCTTGCGTACTAAAAAGATAGCATGTTCTTCATCATCTGAAATAAAATGTGCAACGCCGCTTTTATTGGCATGTACATCTCCCCCACCCAAACTGTCCATGTCTATGTCTTCATTCAACACCTCTTTGACTACATCCGGACCGGTAACAAACATATAAGAGGTTTTTTTGGTCATAAAGATGAAATCTGTCAATGCCGGTGAATACACGGCACCTCCGGCAGCCGGACCTAAAATCACGGATATTTGGGGGATGATGCCCGATGAACGCACATTATTTCTAAAGATGGAAGCATAGGCAGATAAACTCTTCACACCTTCTTGAATCCTGGCTCCACCTGAATCCATCAATCCAACAATGGGTGCCCCTAATTTCAAAGCCAGCTCTTGAACTTTGGCTATCTTCAACCCATGGGCATGTCCCAAAGAACCACCTAAGACCGTAAAATCCTGCGCATAAGCAAAAACACTCTTGCCTTGTACCAATCCTCTGCCGACCACTACCCCATCACCAAAATTGATGGGACGACTGCTTACCGGATTTTGAGAAGGGGCGATAAAGGCATCAAATTCAAAAAAAGTCCCTTCATCAAACAAGATATTCAAACGCTCCCGAGCTGTCAACTTCCCCTTCAAATGCTGTTTATTGACAGCAACATCCTCCATCTTTTGCAAAGCTTGTTTGCGCTTTTCAAAAATTTCATTCTTGTTCATAAAATGCGTATTTGATTTAAAAAGATTTCACTGCACAAAAATAATCATTTTGTGCAAGATTAAACAAATATCCAAATAAATAATACAACGA
>CAZOUH010000073.1:0-6647 GCA_964582935.1 uncultured Paludibacter sp. | reverse complement strand
ACTCACTCTTGCTGATTTACCCAATTTTACATTGTGTATCCTGTTTATTTTGAGTAATTTTGCGGGAAATTAAAAATAAGGAAAAATTTCCTTATTAATCTTTTTTTAAGCACAAGTTTGATTGCGTTTTAATACGTTATAATTCTATCATTCATTTATTTTATCATCATAGCAGCATATGAAAATTACACACATTGAGCATTTAGGGATTGCCGTTAACAGTTTAGAAGAAGCCATTCCGTTTTACGAAGAAGTATTGGGACTAAAGTGTTATGCCATTGAAGAGGTAGCCGAGCAAAAGGTAAAAACTGCATTCTTCCTGGTGGGACAAACAAAAATCGAGTTATTGGAATCTACTGATCCTGAAGGTCCTGTAGGTAAATTCATCGAAAAACGCGGAGAGGGTATTCATCACTTAGCCTTTGCTGCCGAAGGTTTGCAGGAAAGTCTTAATTATTTGGAGGAAAAAGGAGTCAGATTGATTGACAAATCTCCACGAAAAGGAGCTGAAGGTCTTAATATTGCGTTTCTGCATCCAAAATCTACCTTTGGGGTACTGACTGAGCTGTGCGAAAAGCCCAAACAATAATGACAATCAACAAATAACAGCATAACAGTATTACATATTCTACATATGGAAAATAAAGAAAAAATTAAAAATCTGATCGATTTACGTGCGCAAGCCAAATTAGGTGGCGGTGAAAAAAGAATTGCAGCCCAGCACGCAAAAGGTAAATTTACGGCACGTGAGCGCATCGACATGCTGCTTGATGAGGGCAGTTTTGAAGAGTTAGACATGTTTGTAACCCATCGTTGCAATAATTTCGGCTTAGAAAAAGAAAAGTATTTAGGCGATGGCGTCATTACCGGTCACGGTACCATCGACGGTCGTACGGTATATGTGTTTGCGCAGGACTTCACTGTATTTGGCGGTTCTTTGTCTGAAACCATGGCATTGAAAATTTGTAAAGTGATGGACATGGCAATGAATATGGGCTGTCCCGTAATCGGCATCAATGATTCGGGAGGTGCACGCATCCAGGAAGGCGTTACTTCCTTAGCCGGTTATGCTGAAATTTTTGAACGTAACATTCTCGCTTCCGGTGTGATACCACAGATTTCAGCGATTTTCGGTCCCTGTGCCGGTGGCGCGGTTTATTCACCTGCTCTCACAGATTTTGTGATGATGACCGAACAAAACTCGTATATGTTTGTGACCGGTCCCAAAGTCGTTAAATCGGTTACCGGAGAAGATATCTCTACTGAAGATTTAGGCGGTGCCGACGTGCATGCCGGAAAATCCGGTGTCTCTCATTTCAAGGTTGAAAATGAAGAAGAAGGCTTACTGATGATTCGCAAGTTATTGTCTTATCTTCCTCAAAACAACTTGGAAGAAGCTCCGATCTTCAACAACAACGACCCCATCGACCGCTTGGAAGACAGCTTGAATGAAATTATTCCGGACAACCCGAATCTCCCTTACGACATGAAAAATGTGATTCATGCCATAGTCGATAATGGTGAGTTTTTGGAAGTTCACCGGAACTATGCACGCAATATCATTGTCGGATTTTCACGTCTCAACGGTGCATCCGTAGGTATAGTAGCCAATCAGCCCAATTTCTTGGCAGGTGTATTGGATTGCGACGCCTCCAGAAAAGCAGCACGCTTTGTTCGTTTCTGTGATGCCTTTAATATCCCAATCCTCACTTTGGTAGATGTTCCAGGATTTTTACCGGGTTCAGGACAAGAATATGCCGGCATCATTATTCACGGTGCGAAATTGTTGTTTGCCTATGGCGAAGCCACCGTCCCCAAAGTAACGGTTACACTCAGAAAATCATATGGTGGCGCTCATGACGTGATGAGTTGTAAGCAATTGCGTGGTGACTTCAACTATGCTTGGCCCACTGCCGAAATTGCTGTGATGGGTGCAGCAGGTGCAGTAGAAGTCTTGGAGGGTCGCAATATTAGGTCTATGAATGACCCGGAAGAAAAAGCAAAATACATAGCCGACAAGGTAGCTGATTATAATGAAAAATTTGCTAATCCTTATCAGGCAGCTGCTTATGGTTATATTGATGATATCATCGAACCGAGAAATACACGCTTCCGTGTGATTCGTGCATTCCAGGCTTTACAGACCAAAAAGGTGGTCAACCCGTTAAAAAAACATGCCAACATTCCATTGTAATCATTTGAGATGACAGAACTGGAAGCCTGTCATCTCCACGACAATCAAAGCCGAAGAATCGTGGAAAACAAGCTTCAAAATACGCATAAAGAAAAATAACAAGGTATGAGTTTAATAACAATCTTACAATTAAACGACATCTTACTGATGGCTGCCATAGGCATTATCGTAGTGTTTGTTGCATTAACTATTTTGGTTTTTGCATTCAAAGGCTTTGGTAATCTCAGCGGTAAATCATTCAGTTTGAAACACAAAAAAGCAGTAATTGATTCAGAGATAATTACTGAAGAAAAAAAGGCGATGAGCGGACAAGAAGTAGCAGCTATTGCCATGGCACTGCATCTTTTCTTGAGTGATGAACATGATGAGGAAAGCAACGTAATCACGATCAAACGCATAGAAAGACGTTATTCTCCCTGGAGTTCAAAGATATACGGTCTGACAAATTTAATTCGGTAAAAAATAACAGCATAAAGCAATGAAAAAATTTAATTTCACCATTAGTGGCAATAGCTATTCAGTGAATGTAAAAGGGATAGAGGGTAATATTGCCGAAATAGAAGTCAACGGCACTCCCTATGATATTGAAATAGCACAGGAAGTAAGAACAACCAAAACCCCTGTCGTATTGGTCAGGAAGGAAGTTAAAACCAAACAGGGAGACGAAAGGGTCAAAGAAAACCTCAGTCCCGTTTCTGAAGGCAAAAAACCAAGTGCCAAAACCATCAAATCACCGCTTCCGGGCAATATATTGAAAGTCAATGTAAATGTCGGCGACAGCTTTGAAGATGGAGATGTGTTGATGGTGATGGAATCCATGAAGATGGAAAACAATATTTTGGCTGAGCGCAGCGGCACGATTACTAAGGTTTGTGTTCAGGTTGGTAAAACCGTCTTGCAAGATGAAGTATTATTTGAAATTGAATAGATCCATGAACAATAGAACAATTAAAAGATTCTCTTTCACACTTCTGCTAATCGGTCTGTTTAGTGCAACACATGTATTTGGTCAAAATAGCGGGACAGGCAGTGCCATTTTGGAAAGTCTGAATACATTCTGGTTGAATACCGGATTTGCTAATTTCGCATTCAAGAATATCTTCATGATTGCTGTCGGGATTATTTTTATCATCCTCGGTGTCAAAAAAGGCTGGGAGCCACTGTTGCTCGTACCCATAGGTTTTGGGATGATAGTGGGCAATATTCCCTTTACGACAGGTTACGAAATTGGTATTTACGAAGAAGGTTCAGTGATGAACATCTTGTATTCGGGGGTGGTAAAAGGATGGTATCCTCCACTCATCTTTCTGGGTATTGGCGCCATGACCGACTTTTCATCTTTAATTTCAAACCCTAAGTTGATGGTCTTGGGTGCAGCTGCCCAAATGGGTATCTTCCTGACTTTCATCGGTGCTTTTGCTTTGGGCTTTACGCCACAGCAAGCGGGAGCAATCGGGATTATTGGCGGTGCCGACGGTCCGACCGCTATTTTCTTATCTTCCAAATTAGCTCCTGAAATGATTGGAACCATTGCTGTTACCGCTTATTCGTATATGGCTTTGATTCCATTGTTACAGCCACCGGTGATGAGGTTATTGACTTCCAAAAAGGAAAGGGTCATCCGAATGGCTCCTCCCCGTGCGGTTTCTAAAACAGAAAAAATTGCCTTTCCAATTATCGGTTTGATATTGACGGCTTTCATTTCTCCAAGTGCATTGCCCTTATTGGGTATGCTGTTTTTAGGAAACCTCTTGAAAGAATCGACGGTTACAGAAAGATTGGCGGAGACAGCACGGTTTGCGCTCATCAATACCATCACCATTTTATTAGGGTTTACCGTTGGTGCATCTACACAGGCAGACCGCTTTATCACTTGGGATTCTTTGAAGATTTTCGGTCTGGGCGCTTTGTCGTTCATCATTGCAACAGCTTGCGGCGTTTTGTTTGCCAAAATCATGAATATCTTCTTGAAAGAAGGCAATAAAGTGAATCCGCTGATAGGCTCGGCAGGCGTATCTGCCGTTCCGGCTGCTGCCCGTGTCTCGCAGGAACAAGGTCTGCAAGCCGACAGAACCAATCACCTGCTGATGCATGCTATGGCACCCAACGTTGCCGGTGTAATCGGATCGGCAGTGGCAGCGGGTATCTTATTGAGCTTGCTGACATGATAGAAACCATTGGAACTAAAAAATAGAACCAAATATACCCAACACAACCTACTATGAAACATACTGATAATTACGAAATTGCCCTGAGTTTTGCCCTGCAAACCAACAGGAATGTGTTCTTAACAGGCAAAGCAGGAACCGGTAAAACAACTTTCCTGCATCATCTCAGGAAACTGACAGAAAAACAAACTGCCGTAGTAGCACCCACCGGCGTTGCAGCCATCAATGCCGGTGGTGTGACTATGCACTCACTCTTCCAACTGCCTTTCACACCTTTTCTTCCTACTGACGAAGGCATCAAAAACTTATTGGCAAAAAGTAAAATCCGTAGTGCAAAACGTAAAATTTTGCAAGAATTGGAATTGCTCATCATCGATGAAATAAGTATGGTCAGAGCTGATACTTTAGATGCCATCGATGGTTTGTTACGACATATACGTTACCGGCATAGGGAGCCTTTTGGGGGTGTACAAGTCGTCTTCATTGGTGATATGTTTCAATTATCACCCGTCATCAATGATGAAGAACGGCGATTGTTGTCGGCTTATTATCCTTCTCCATACTTTTTTCACAGTTATGCAATTTCACAAAATCAACCGATTTATATAGAGTTGGAAAAAGTATATCGTCAAGAAGATACGCAATTCGTCAATATTTTAAACGAAGTCAGAAACAATTGCTTATCGGACAAAAGCTTAAAAGCATTGCAAAGTCGCTATAATCCGACTTTTGTACCATCTGCTGATGACAGCTATATTACTTTAACAACCCACAATTACAAGGCAGATCGCATCAATGCAGAAGAGTTGGATAAATTGCCCGGCAGGACATCCCTCTTTAAAGCGACAATAGAAGGAGAGTTTTACGAAAACAACTATCCTACAGAAGAAAATTTGATTTTGAAAAAAGGTGCTAAGGTGATGTTGATTAAAAACGACACCGAAACGCCAAGGCGTTTTTACAATGGGAAAATAGGTACCATCACTGCCATAGAGGAAGACACCATCACCCTTGAATGTCCGGAAGATAACAGTACCATTGAAGTGGGGCGCATGGAATGGGAAAATATCCGTTACCATGTAGATGATAAAACCAAGCAAATTGATGAAAATGTGATAGGAAAATTCACCCAGTTCCCGTTGCGTTTGGCGTGGGCTATCACCATCCATAAAAGTCAGGGATTGACCTTCGAGAAAGCGGTAATTGATGCAGGACAGGCTTTTACTGCCGGACAGGTCTATGTGGCTTTGAGTCGCTGCAGAACCTTGGAAGGCATGGTGTTGTTGAGTAAAATCAATCCTTACAGCATAGAAAATGACCCTTTGATTTTGGAACACGAGAAGCAGAAACCGCTGCCGGAAAGTTTAGATCAGGAATTGGAGCGTTCGCGACATACATTCAGAATATTCACTTTGAAGCTCCTTTTTACCTTCAACGGCAGTCTCGGAGCATTCAACCGTTTGAAAAAAAACATGGATGAGATGGCTTCGTCTTTCAACCAAGAGACCCTACCCTACTTACAAAATGTCGGAAAACAATTTGAGGACTTGCATAAAGTGGCAACTAAGTTCAACAGACAATTGGATCAATTGTTTCAAGATTTTCCTGTCAATGAAGATTACCTCACAGAACGCATCGAAGCTGCCTGTACCTTCTTTCTTGAGAAGATTGACCTCCTCATTAAGACCATAGCCGATTCTCCGGCTACGACTGACAGCAGGGAGAACGCCAAAGTTTACAATGAAGGATTTAAAAGTTTACACGAAAATTTATCCCTACAAAGATACATCATGAGAAAATTACAGCATCCTTTTGCTGCAGAACAATACTTCAATTTAAAGAATAAGTTTGTGGTACCTGATGTAAAAATCAATGCCTATTCCAAAGCAAAAGCATCGAAAACCATAGCGGTCAAGTATCCGAATTTATATTTCAAATTACTTGAACTGCGCAATCAAATATCCGACAACGACAACATTCCCGTGTACCTCATAGCTGCCAACAAAACTTTGGTAGAAATGGCTGACTTCCTTCCCCTCACTGAAAAGGAATTATTAAAAATCCACGGTTTTGGCAAAATCAAAGTAAAAAAATACGGAGCATATTTTTTAGATGTCATTAAGGAGTTTTGCGAGGATAATGGGTTGAGAACGAATAACGAATAGTGAATAGTGAATAATTAGCATTCATGATTAGTGACTGGTGATTGGTTTGAAAAATGACCAACAACACGCAGATCGACCTCGGCTGGTGAGCTAAAAAATGACGTGGCTTCGAGAGCCTCA
>CAZOUH010000072.1:0-6707 GCA_964582935.1 uncultured Paludibacter sp. | reverse complement strand
CCCTTCACATCACTTGGCATTTTCCAATCGCCTCTTGGAGATAAGCTGACTGAGCTAATTTTGGGTCCGTCGGGCATACAGGAACGCTTGAATTGCTGTGAGAAAAATCTTTTCAGAAAGACTTTCAACCACTTTGTAATTTCTTCAAAAGAATAGGCTTCTTTAAAAGCTTGCAAAGCTAAAAATCTGATTTTCTCCGGCGTAAAACCATGACGGACGAAATAATACAGAAAGAAATCATGCAATTCGTAGGGTCCTACAGTATCTTCTGTTTTCTGAGACGTAGAACCATCTTGAGCAGGAGGCAGTAATTCAGGACTGATGGGTGAGTCTATGATATCTTGTATAATAAACTGTACCTTTTCATTAAACTGATTCAACATCCAATTCAGTAAATGCCTGACTAAAGTTTTGGGAACACCACTATTGATGGCATACATAGACATATGATCGCCATTGTAGGTTGACCAGCCCAAAGCTGATTCAGACAAGTCGCCGGTACCTATCACCAATCCATTCAGCTTGTTAGCCATATCCATCAAAATCTGAGTACGCTCTCTCGCCTGCACATTTTCAAAAGTGACATCATGCGTATCTTTATTATGCCCAATGTCTTTAAAATGTTGCAAACAAGCCTCTTCAATGGAAATCTCATATTGCGTAATACCCAATGCTTCCATCAATTGATGTGTATTTGCCTTGCTACGTTCCGTAGTCCCAAAGCCCGGCATGCTGATACCGACAATGCGTTTTCGGTCATAAGCTAATTTCTCTGCCGTTTTCAAACACACCAACAAAGCTAAAGTGGAATCTAAGCCACCAGAAACACCCAGAACAACAGTTTCAGCATGGGTGTGTTGCCATCTTTGTGCTAAGGCATTGGTTTGAATGGCAATAATCTCCTGAAAATAAGCTTCTTGATTGACGGGTGATGGAATAAAAGGATGCTGTTTGATGGTCCTATGCAATTTCTCAAATTGGTAATTTGACGATTTGCATGCTATGATATGATAATAGGCATCTGATTTGGCTGTGAAAAAATTAGGTTCTTTGAATTTTTCACTTTGCATGCGCTCTGTATCTACTTCGGTAATAATAAGTTGAGAATCAAGAGAAAACCTTTCCGTATTCTCAACTAAGATCCTCCCGTTTTCTGCAATCATACTGCTTCCTGCATACACTACATCTGTTGTTGACTCTCCATAACCAGAAGAAGCGTAAACATAAGCGGTTTTACATTTTGCAGACTGCACTTCCACCAATTTCGTACGATATGCATGTTTACCCACGATCTCATTGCTTGCTGATAAATTGAAGATAATATCAGCACCATGCATACAATGTTGCGTAGAAGGAGGTACAGGCACACATAAATCCTTGCAAATTTCAACACCAAACAAAGATTGGCGGTACTCAAAAAGTAAATTAGTACCGAAAGGTACGTCTAAGCCATCAAAATTTAAAGATTGAATATCATCTGAAATACCTGAACTAAACCATCTGAATTCAGAAAATTCATTGTTGTTTGGAAGATATGATTTGGGTACTATGCCTAAAATTTTACCGGATTGTGCCACAACAGCCACATTGTACAAGCGACTTTGATAACGCAAGGGCATACCTATGATAAACACAATATTAAACGCATGCGTTTTTAGCAATAAATTTCTCAGTGCTGTTTTTGCATCATTCAATAATTGTTGTTGGAAAAACAAATCGCCGCAGGTATAAGCAGTAAGAGCAAGTTCAGGGAAAGAAATAATCTCAACCTGCTCTTGCTCAGCCTGTTCAATCAACTTCAATATTTGATTGCCATTGAATTGGCAGTCTGCTACTTGAATTGTAGGAACGGCTGCAGCTACGCGAATAAAACCATGGTTCATATCTTTGAATTTTGAGTTCACAAAAAATATTCAATAAACCTACTTAATTATTACCACTCTCCATGTCACTTAAATGCAAGTTCAGTGATCTGACTGATATTTGAATTTCCCATACCGACAATCCTAATGACACAATAAGTAATAACAAGGCAAATCCAAATACGTAAGCAGAAACAATCTGGGATCCTATATAAATCAGAAACATGGTAGCCACACAAAGCAAGAGACTTACCACACCCATTAATTGCATGTATTTCGTCAATTTTAATCTTTTGCGCATGTTCATAATTTGCGCTTTGGTTACAGCAGAACGATGTTCCATGTAATTATCTTTCAGATTTCTGACCAACTGTGCATAAGATAAAAAACGGTTGGTATAAGCTAATAAAATCAGTGAAATAGCAGAGAAAAGGAAAGTAGGTGTTATAAGTGTTAATTCTTGCATAATGAAGACTTCAAAAATATTACTGTTTAATAAATTGATTCATTTAGAACTTTTCAACATGAATTTGTCCGGATTGTCTGCGACTATGTTCAACAAACGAATCCTTTTCAAGCACTGCAACCATATCAGCTATCATATTTGGATTTCCACACAAGAAAACATGCGTATTTTCGGGCGTAGGCTTAAAACCCCAAGCATTTTCAACTACTCCCTCTTTCCATAAATCCTGTATAAACTGTGTTTTACCCTTCCAAAGAGAATGTTCTTTCTCAGGCAGGGTAATGGTTGGCAAATAACTGAAATTGGGTGTAATGGTTTGTAGCAGTTCCAATTCAGATGAATAGCCTAAATCCCATGAATTTGCTGCACCATGAATGACCATAATTTTTCCTTTTCTTTTCAAGGCATCGGAACGAAGCATACTCATATAAGGAGCTACTCCCGTACCGGTAGCAACTAAGATAAGATTTTGATTTTCATCTACCTCGTCCATAGTAAACATGCCGACAAATTTTTTACCCAACCAAAGTTTGTCGCCATTATTCAAATTAAATAAGCGGGGAGTAAGGGCGCCGGAATGAACCAATGTAATATAAAATTCAACGTATTCCTTTGAATGAGAAGATGATGCAATAGAATAAGCCCTTTTAATAAGTTTTTCAGGATTAGGAGCTACAACTTCTTCAGTAGCTTCAGCGCATTTGGCATGAGTTGGTGGGAGGCCGATAGCAACGTACTGTCCGGGTTTAAAATCAGGTAGCTCCCAATCGATTGGGGCTACTCTTATCACCTTCATAATAGGTGAAACTTGCATTATTTGCAATACAATAGCATTAAGTTCTTCCATGAAATTTTATTTATATTGTTAATTGAATTTTTATACCTCTGCAAAGATATTAAATTTTTATAAAAATAAAATACTTGAAACCATTTGCTGCTTTTTCGGCAATATGATTTATCGGGCTTTATTTTGTATTTTTGCATCTTGATTTAAGATAAGCTTTTCAGAATGGAATATCGTTTACATACCTTATCAAATGGTTTAAGGTTAATTTACAAGCCGGACAATATGCCGGTAACTTATTGTGGTATGGTAATCAATGCCGGATCACGAGACGAACAAGAAAACCAGCAAGGATTAGCTCATTTTGTTGAACATTTACTTTTTAAAGGGACTAACAAGCGGCGTTCCGGGCATATTATCAATAGGCTCGAAAGCGTTGGAGGAGAATTGAATGCTTTTACCGCCAAAGAAGAAACGGTGATTTATGCTGCTATCTTAAACGAGCACGTAGAAAAAGCTGTAGAGTTGATTGGTGATATTGTGTTTCATTCTACTTTTCCTCAAAAAGAAATAGACAAAGAGAAAGTGGTTATTTTGGATGAAATTCAATCTTATAACGACAGTCCTTCCGAATTGATTTATGATGATTTTGAGGATATTGTTTTTGATTATCCCATTGGACATAATATTTTGGGTAAACCTGAATTGTTGGAAAAATATAAATCGGAGGATATCAAGCAATTTGTAGAAAAGTTTTATCTGCCGCAAGAGATGGTCTTTTTCGTATTAGGAAATGTCAAAGAGACTAAGTTGATCAAATGGGCGGAGAAATACTTCACGGATGCCGCAAATCGTAAAAATGGTTATGTAAGGACATCACCATCCGTATATATTCCTGAACACAAGTCAGATGACAAAGACACTTATCAGTTGCACCATATGTTGGGTAACAGGGTTTATGACATTCACCATCCCGATAGGATGGGTCTGTATCTGTTGAATAATATTGTTGGCGGACCGGGTATGAGTAGTTTGTTAAATCTTTCTTTGCGAGAAAAGCATGGCTTGGCTTATGGCGTAGATTCAGTATATCAACCCTTAACAGACTCCGGCGTATGGTCGGTTTACTTTGGGTGCGATGAAGAAAACTTTAAAAGATGTGAGAAACTTGTGAAGCAGGTTCTGCGTAAACTCAGGGATGAAAAGATTTCCGAAAATCAACTTAAGAAATATAAAGTACAGATTACCGGACAGTTGGCAATTATGATGGAGCACAAAGAAAACCAAGCCATCAATTTAGGTAAGAGCATGTTGCGTTACGGGAAAGTAGATGGTTTGGATAAAATCAGTGAATCTATTCGAGCAATTACTGCCGAAAAACTGCAAGAGATTGCCTGCGAGGTGTTTGATGAAAATAATTTATCTACTTTGACCTATTATTAGCACATGCATGTAGAAGATTACATACTGATGCATGGTGATGCAGAACCGGATTATTTGTCAGCCGTCAATCGTAAAACGCATCAAAAAATACTCAATCCGAGGATGTTATCGGGACATTTACAAGGACGGGTATTGGCAATGCTCAGCAAAATGATTCGACCGGATGCAATCTTGGAGATAGGAACTTTTACCGGCTACTCTGCCCTTTGTTTAGCAGAAGGATTATCGGCAAAAGGTAAATTACACACCATTGAGTGTGATGATGAATTAGAAGATTTTATTCGTGAGAATTTTGCAAACTCTCCTTATAATGAACAAATTAAACTTCACATAGGAGATGCAAAAGATATAATTTACCATTTGCACGACACTTTTGATCTTGTTTTTATTGATGCTGATAAAAGGGAATATCAAACTTATTATGATGCGGTGTTCCCCAAATTACGAACAGGTGGATTTATGCTGATTGACAACACCTTGTGGAATGATAAAGTCTTGAATGAAGAAAATGACAAGCGAGACAAACAAACAGCAGCTATTTTGTCATTTAATGACAAGATTGCCCAAGATTCACGCATTGAAAAATTGATATTGCCTTTGCGTGACGGCTTAACTTTAATTCGTAAAAAATAACCATCATTTATGGAATATCCTTTTGAAATTGAGATGAAAGTTCGCGATTATGAATGTGACATTCAGGGAATTGTGAACAATTCGGTGTATCAAAATTATTTAGAACATGCTCGTCATGAGTTTCTGACAGCCCACAAAGTCAGTTTTGCCGAACTGCACAACAGAGGGTTGGATGCTGTAGTAGCACGTGTGGACATAGCCTATAAAATTCCTTTGCGTCCCGGTGAAGAGTTTATTGTCAAACTCAATGTGCAGAAGGAAGGCTATAAATATGTTTTTCATCAACAAATTATCAGGAAAGAAGACAAAAAATTATGTATAAAAGCCCGTGTTGATACAGTTGTGATTGACGACGGCAAGCTCATTCCGTCTATTCCTGAATTTGATGCATTGTTGACAACAATATAAACTATTATGTATATTTGTTGTTTGAAAATTAAAACGTAAAAGGTAAAATTATGGATAATACAAATGAATTCTTCGCTGTCGAAGAGAATATTGTGAAAATGCTCAAAACAGTTTTTGATCCCGAGATACCCGTCAACATTTATGATTTGGGATTGATATACAGGATTGATTTACAAGAAAACGGTCATTTAGAGATTGATATGACCCTAACCTCTCCTAACTGTCCTGCCGTAGATTACATAGTAGAAGATGTATATATGAAAGTGGGCAGCGTGGAAGGCGTAAAAAGTATGAATGTAGAAATTGTTTTTGAGCCAATTTGGGATAAAAGCATGATGTCGGAAGAGGCTCAATTGGAACTTGGATTTTTATGATATATTTTCTTGCCGATGCCCATTTGGGTTCAAAATTAGAAAAGGAACCGCGTTCTCACGAAATGAAAATGGTGAGATGGCTTGATATGGTAAAAAAAGATGCAAGTTGCATTTACCTGTTAGGTGATATCTTTGATTTTTGGTTTGAATATAGAACGGTGGTACCCAAAGGTTTTGTGCGTCTGTTAGGCAAGTTGGCAGAGATTACAGATGCAGGAATTGAAGTGCATTTTTTTATTGGCAATCACGACTTATGGACTTTCGGCTATTTAGAACAAGAAGTAGGTTTGAAAGTTCATTATAAACCATTTACAGTAGAACATCATGGCAAATGGTTTTTTATGGCTCATGGAGATGGCTTTGTAGATTCGGGGAAAAGGTTTACAATCTTGAGGTCTATTTTTCATGCTAACATTGCCCAACAGCTTTTTGCGCTGGTGCCTCCTTACATAGGACAGCAAATTGGCTATAATTGGTCGAAACACAATCGCACCAAACTACACAATGGTAGTAAAAAGTATTTTTCTAAACAAAAAGCCGAAGAACTTCCCTATCTCAGCTTTGCCGAAAATTACCAATCCAAACCTCCCATTGATTTTTTTGTATTTGGGCACAGGCATATGGATGTAAGTAGAAGATTGTCAAATGGTTCACAACTCACCATCCTTGGCGATTTTATGAAGATTTTCTCTTATGGCGTGTTTGATGGGGAAAGGATGGAGTTGAGGTATTTTGAA
>CAZOUH010000071.1:0-6865 GCA_964582935.1 uncultured Paludibacter sp. | reverse complement strand
TTTTTTTGCTCTCCCTCTTGGACTTGAACCAAGGACCCTCTGATTAACAGTCAGATGCTCTAACCAACTGAGCTAAGGAAGAATTTACCACATTTTTTCAAATGCACTGCAAAAGTAATAGGTTTTTCTGAATTATGCAATATCTTTGTGAAAAATAATAATTTTAAAAATCATTTAGCATCATGATGAAGGTTCTTGGGATGGGTAATGCATTGACAGATATATTATTGCAGATTGATAACGATAATATTTTAAATCGACTGAAATTACAAAAAGGAAGTATGCAATTGGTAAATTCGGCAAAAATTGACGAATTGCATGCCTTACTTGATTTTGCAAAGGCGGTAAAAGCTACGGGTGGATCAGCATCAAACACTGTAAACGGTATTGCTAAATTAGGTGGTAAAGCTGCGTTCTTTGGGAAAGTGGGAGAGGATGATACCGGAAAATTCTTCTTGGATGATACCAAACGCAATGGGGTAGTCCCTTATCTGATTGTTGACAAACAGCAATCCGGCAGTAGCACTGTTTTAGTTTCCAAAGATGGCGAGCGTACCATGTGCACCTTTTTGGGTGTAGCCGGTGAGTTGGAAGTTGCTGATTTGTCGCCGGAGTTATTTGAAGCTTACGATATCTTTCATATTGAAGGCTTTTTAGTACAAAGTCATGCATTGATATTGCGGGCTGTTCAAATGGCAAAAGCTGCCGGCATGTTGGTTTCCATCGATTTAGCAAGTTTTAATGTGGTGGAAGAAAATCTTGAATTTTTAACTTCGATGATTCATCAATATGTGGATATTGTATTTGCTAATGAAGATGAAGCCCGCGCGTTTACGGGAAAAAATCCGGAGGAGGCATTGACAGCTTTATCAGAACAAGTGGATGTAGCAATTGTTAAAACAGGGAAAACCGGATCAATGATCGGTTCTAAGGGCATTCAATACAGCATTCAAGCTTATCAAGCCGACTGTATAGATACTACCGGAGCAGGAGATTTATATGCAGCCGGATTTTTATACGGAATAGCACAAAACCTTCCTTTGCCCGTTTGCGGACAAATTGGTTCGTGGGTGTCATCGCAGGTGGTGCAAGTCATGGGAGCCAAAATGACGGATGAACAGTGGAGAGAAATTAATGTTAAAGTCAACCAAATCATTGCTGCCTCTTAAAACTTTTTGTACTTTTAATCCCGCAAAAAGAATTTATTTGCTAACAAATCAATAACAATATATTTGCTGATGCATCGGCATCACTATCAATTTATTTCAATGAGACAATATTTAGATTTACTAAACCGTGTGTTGACAGAGGGTGTGAGCAAAGAAGACCGTACCGGTACAGGGACGATCTCAGTTTTCGGTCACCAGATGCGTTTCAATCTTGCTGAAGGATTTCCATGTCTGACGACCAAAAAGTTGCATTTGAGATCCATCATACATGAGTTGCTGTGGTTTTTGCAAGGCGACACCAATGTGAAATATTTACAGGAAAATGGCGTTAGGATTTGGAATGAGTGGGCAGATGAAAATGGCGATTTAGGACATATTTACGGCTATCAATGGCGCTCGTGGCCTGATTATACGGGCGGACATATCGACCAAATCACAGAAGTTGTGAACATGATTAAAAATAATCCGGACTCCAGACGGATGATAGTAAATTCATGGAATGTGGCAGATTTACCCCATATGAATTTACCACCTTGTCATACTTTCTTTCAATTTTACGTGGCAAATGGTAAATTGAGCTTGCAATTGTACCAACGCAGTGCCGATATCTTTTTAGGTGTTCCTTTTAATATTGCCTCCTACGCTTTGCTGTTGCAGATGATGGCACAGGTAACCGGCTTGGTTCCGGGCGATTTTGTGCATACCTTAGGAGATGCACACATTTACAACAACCACATCGAACAAGTGAAATTACAGCTGACACGTACGCCAAAACCACTTCCTACAATGAAAATCAATCCACTTGTAAAAGATATTTTCAGCTTTAAATTTGAAGACTTTGAGTTAATCAATTATGTAGCTGATCCCCACATCAAGGGAGAGGTGTCGGTGTAGTCATTGTGTGTGGAATTTCATCAATTAATTTTGAATTGATTAAATAAGTTGTACATTTGTAGTTGCAAAATTAAAAAACAACTTTATGAAGTTGATGCGATGGCTGTATGGTCATGCATCGACTTGAAATTTTATTAACCGCTCACATGGACAACAAATTAAAAGTTTCTATTGTTGCCGCTCTTGCAGATGATTATGCAATCGGCTATAAGACAAAACTTCCGTGGAATTTGCCGGCTGACATGAAGCATTTCAAAGAGTTGACAACCGGGCATACGGTGCTTATGGGTAAAAGAACTTTCGAGAGTCTTCCAAACGGTCCCCTGCTCAATCGTACCAACATCGTGTTGACCAGTATGATTTCGGAAGGAGTCAATGAAGGTTACTTTGAAGCAAATTCTTTAGAAGATGCCTTTGAATTATGTTCAAACGCTAAAGAAGTGTTTGTAATCGGTGGATCAGCTGTTTATAAACAATGTGCTGATATCGCTGACACCATGTACCTGACCTGGGTACACGGCAAGTTCAAAGCAGATACTTATTTTCCTGAGATTGATTTCAATGTGTGGAAAGAAGTGTCGCGTGCAGATCATCCTGCGGATGAGAAGAATAAATATCCTTACAGCTTTGTGGTATATGAAAAAATATAAGTAAAGGATAGTTTGAAATCTATCAAAGCCTTTTTCTACCAAGAAGAAGGCTTTGCTGTTTATTTTGAAGAAAAATGCTTTTATTTCTTACAGATTGCTTATCTTTGTAAGCAATTTCAAACAATGCGTTAAAATTATTTTATGAGTTATTTGATCAAACCACTTCATTATACCCCCATCCTCAATCTTCAGCAAACTGAAGTTGGAATCGCTAAAATAAAAGATTTTTTCCAAGCGAATTTAGCAGCTGAATTACGTTTAAGGCGCGTTACTGCCCCCTTGTTCGTGTTACGAGGCACAGGCTTGAATGATGATTTGACCGGTGTTGAACGTCCCGTGAATTTTCCCATCAAAGATATGAATGATGCCAATGCAGAGGTCGTCCATTCTTTAGCCAAATGGAAAAGAGTGACTTTGGCTGATTATGAAATTGAAAATGGATACGGTATTTATACCGATATGAATGCCATCCGTGCGGATGAAGAATTGGGTAATTTACATTCTTTATATGTCGATCAATGGGACTGGGAGCGGGTTATGTCGCCAGAAGAACGCAATATCAATTTTTTGAAAAAAATTGTCAAGCGTATTTACAACACCATGCTCCGTACTGAATATTTAGTCTCGGAGAGTTTTCCACAAATCCGACCCATCCTTCCTGAAAAAATACATTTTATACATGCAGAAGAATTGCGTCGTTTGTATCCCGATTTGTCTTCCAAAGAGCGGGAACATCAGATCGCTAAGAAATATGGAGCTGTTTTTATCATCGGCATTGGTGCTGAATTGTGTAATGGTGAAAAACATGACGGGCGTGCGCCGGATTATGATGATTGGTCCAGTGTAGGCGAACAGGGCTTGCCGGGTTTGAATGGAGATATTCTGTTGTGGAATCCCATTTTGAATATGGCGGTTGAAATCTCTTCCATGGGTATTCGCGTTGATAAAGAGGCTTTGTTGCGACAATTAGATCTTACCGGACAAACAGAACGATTGCAATTGTATTTTCATAAACGTCTGATAGAAGGTAGTTTGCCTCTGTCCATCGGTGGAGGAATCGGACAATCCCGCCTGTGCATGTTCTTCCTTAGAAAAGCACATATAGGTGAAATTCAGGCAAGCATATGGCCCGATGAAATGAGGAAATCCTGTGATGAAGCCGGAATTTATCTGATATAGAGATTGACTTTTAGCCATTGGACTTTCGAAATATTCTCTTTGCTTTTTCATATTTTTATCGTAATTTCGCCAAAAAATAAATTCCAATGAATATTGATTTCAATAAATTAGACGGATTGGTACCGGCTATCATACAGGATGATCAGACATCTAAAGTGCTGATGCTCGGGTTTATGAATGAAGAGGCTTACCTTAAAACCTTAGAAACGGGAAAGGTAACTTTTTACAGTCGCACCAAAAAACGTTTGTGGACGAAAGGGGAGGAGAGTGGTAATTTTTTGCACTTGGTTTCAATTTTAACCGATTGTGATGATGATACATTGCTGATTAAGGTCAACCCGACCGGTCCGGTCTGCCACAAGGGTACTGACACATGCTGGGCAGAATCCAATCAAGGAGATATTTTCTTTATCAATTATTTACAACAGTTTATTCAACAGCGTTTTAAAGAGATGCCCGAAGGTTCTTATACCACTTCTTTGTTTCAAAAAGGGGTCAACCGCATGGCACAAAAAGTTGGTGAAGAAGCTGTTGAGACCGTCATCGAAGCTACCAACGGCACAGATGAGATGTTTTTGTACGAAGCTTCTGATTTGCTGTATCACTTGATCGTTTTACTTACTTCTAAAGGATATTCTTTGGATGATTTGGGTAAAGAATTGAAAAAGAGACACAAATGAGAAAAAAGAGCTTGATTAAATATGAAAACGTCGATCTTTGTCAGCAGGAACTGACCATCCTGCGAGACATCACCTTGGAATTTTATGCGGGTGAATTTACCTACCTCTTAGGAAAAGTTGGAAGTGGAAAAAGCACATTCTTGAAGTCTTTGTACAAAGAAGTACAGATAGCAAAAGGTAGTGCAGAAGTACTTTCATACGATTTAACAAGCATGAAGAGCAAGGAAATACCTTTCTTAAGAAGAAAAATCGGCATTGTTTTTCAAGATTTCCAGTTGCTGATTGATCGGACTGTCAATGAGAATTTGGAATTTGTACTGCGCGCAACCGGATGGACAAATCAAGAAGCCATCAATGAGCAGATTCAGCTTGTCCTCACTCAGGTTGGCATACCCAACAAAGGCTACAAACGACCCCATCAACTTTCAGGCGGCGAACAACAACGCGTAGGTATTGCAAGGGCATTACTCAATTCTCCCGAAATCATTCTGGCAGACGAGCCGACCGGGCACTTAGATCCCGATACAGGCAGCGACCTGATGGAATTGTTGTACGGCATCCGCTTGTCCGGTACCACTGTTATTGTTGCTACACACAATTACAGTTGGATAGACATGTATCCGGGCAGGGTTATCCTTGTGGAGGATGAAAGACTGAGGGACTATCAGGATTCTACTTTGTCGTAGGGTCAGTTTCGGGTTCCGAGTTTCGAGTTCCGAGATGCGGGTTGCGGGATGCGGGTTCCGAGTTTCGGGTTGCGGGTTCTCGGTCATTGAGCGGAGTTGAAATGCAGGATTCCGGATTAGTAAGCCCTGGCAATAACAACCCTTTGTGCTGAAGGCTTTCCTGTCACCATGCATATTCCCGGCGTTTTATCACCCTCGATGGGAATACAACGAATGGTTGCTTTGGTATCCTCTTTAATCTTTTCTTCGGTTTCGGGCGTACCGTCCCAATGACAAAGTAAAAATCCGCCTTTTTCTATTTCTACTTTAAATTCATCGTAAGAATTGACTTCACGAGTAGAATTTATTTGGAAATCCAATGCCTTTTGATAAATATTCTCTTGAATTTCTTCTAATAGATCAACTATGTGATTTTCAATACCCTCGATAGCCAGCGTTTCTTTGGTCAATGTGTCACGCCTGGCAACTTCAATGGTACCATTTTCTAAATCACGCGCACCGATTGCCAAACGCACAGGTACTCCTTTCAATTCATATTCGGCAAACTTCCAACCGGGTTTTTTAGCATCATTATCATCGTATTTAACACTGATACCCAGTGCTTTGAGTTTTTTGATAATGATATCCACCTTTTCGGTGATGGCAGCCAATTGCTCATCATTTCTATAAATAGGAACGATAACTACCTGATGAGGAGCTAATTTAGGAGGAAGCACCAGTCCATTATCATCGGAATGGGTCATAATCAAAGCACCCATCAAGCGCGTTGAAACACCCCATGAACTCGCCCAAACATGATCTAACTTATTAGATTTATCCAAGAATGTAACATCAAAAGCTTTGGCGAAATTTTGTCCGAGGAAGTGTGAAGTACCAGCTTGTAAGGCTTTCCCATCCTGCATCAAAGCCTCAATACAGAAAGTCTCCAAAGCACCTGCAAAACGTTCGCTGGCAGATTTTACCCCTTTTAGTACCGGCATCGCCATGAAATTTTCGGCAAAATCAGCATATACATGCATCATTTTTACCGATTCTTCCATCGCTTCTTCAGAAGTGGCATGGGCAGTATGTCCCTCTTGCCAGAGGAATTCGGCAGTCCGTAAAAACAAACGGGTGCGCATTTCCCAACGTACCACATTTGCCCATTGGTTGATTAAGATGGGTAAATCGCGGTAAGATTGTATCCAGTTTTTATAAGTATTCCAAATGATGGTTTCGGAAGTGGGGCGGACAATCAACTCCTCTTCCAATTTCGCTTCGGGGTCAACAATCAAACCACTGCCATCTGTGCTGTTTTTCAAGCGATAATGCGTTACCACAGCACATTCCTTAGCAAAACCTTCCACGTGGTCGGCTTCTTTACTTAAAAACGACTTAGGAATAAAAAGCGGAAAATACGCATTCACATGTCCCGTTTCTTTGAACATGCGATCCAATTCAGCCTGCATCTTCTCCCAAATGGCATAGCCATAAGGCTTGATAACCATGCATCCTCTAACGGCTGAATTCTCAGCCAAATCAGCTTTTATCACTAAATCATTGTACCACTGTGAATAGTTTTCACTTCTTGAAGTCAGTTCTTTTAATTCTTTTGCCATGAAATGTAT
>CAZOUH010000070.1:4174-6943 GCA_964582935.1 uncultured Paludibacter sp. | reverse complement strand
TAAACCCAATTTTATCCAATTGTTCGCGGTAGCGTTTGATGTTTTGCTCAGTCGTAACAGCAGGATGTTGCCCGGTTTGTATGGCATATTGCTCTGCCGGCAGTCCGTAAGCATCATAACCCATAGGATGAAGTACATTGAAACCATTCAATCTTTTGTAGCGACTGTAGATATCCGAAGCGATGTAACCTAAGGGATGCCCCACATGCAAACCTGCTCCTGATGGATAGGGAAACATATCCAAGACATAGAATTTGGGTTTGTCGGGATTGATGTCAGTTTTATAAGTTTGATTTTGTTGCCAGTATGTTTGCCATTTGGCTTCAATTTCTTTGAAAATGTACTCCATAAATAGTGCTTAAAATAATAAATGTGCAAAATTAATTAAAATAATTGACTATTTTTGCAGATTGAACCCATTTAAAAGATAAATGCCTCATTTAAAAAGCACTATCGAATTTCATGTCCCGGAGCCTACTTTGCGCAGGCTGCCTTGGTATTTGGCTTTTGCGAAATTGGCTTTGCAACAGGGGGAGTCATTCCTGTCGTCAACCCGTATTGCAAAAAGCATTGCAGTAGATGCTTCGATGGTAGCCAAAGATTTATCGTTCGTGAAAATATCCGGCAGGACACGCGTCGGTTATGATGTCAGTGAGTTGGTTGCAATATTGGAACACTTTCTTGGTTTTACGGATTCACATCAGGCTTATCTTTTCGGGGTGGGTAATTTGGGCGGTGCGCTGATGCATGACAACGGATTGCAACAATTCGGTATGGAAATTATGGCAGGTTTTGATGTCAGGCATGAATTGACAGGAACCTCTATCAATCACATTCCCATACATCATATCGATAAATTTACAGAATTTCAGCAGCAAACCGGTATTCACATTGGAATATTAACCGTTCCGGTGGATAAGGCACAAGAGGTGTCGGATATCATGGTGAAGGGCGGTATCAAAGCCATTTGGAATTTCACGCCCTACAGAATCGTCGTTCCTGAAAATGTAATTGTACAAAACACTTCCATATACGCCCATCTTGCCGTAATGTTTAATCGCTTGAATGCGTTGAAAGAACTTGATTTGTAGCGGTATGAAAATTATAGCGATTGGACAAAATTACGTGGAACACAACCATGAAATGAGGAGTGTGCAGCCAAAAAATCCGGTTGTTTTTATGAAGCCGGATTCGGCAATATTGAGAAAAAACAGACCCTTTTATATTCCTGATTTTACACAAGATTTGCATCATGAAGTAGAATTAATCGTTAAGATTAACAGGTTGGGGAAAAATATTGCCCGGAAATTTGCACATCGTTATTATGCTGAAATCGGTTTAGGGATTGATTTCACTGCCCGCGATCTTCAAAATCAACTAAAGGAAAATGGTCATCCTTGGGAGATAAGCAAAGCTTTCGACTATTCTGCTGTGATAGGTGAATTTATACCTGTCACTGAAATTAAGGATGTCAATGAGATTGATTTCAGACTGGATATCAATGGAAAAACGGTACAAAAGGCTAATTCATCTGCAATGATATTTCAGATTGATGAATTAATAGCTTATATAAGTAGGTTTTTTACCCTGAAAATAGGCGATTTGTTATTTACCGGAACACCCGCAGGTGTTGGTCCTGTGCGGATAGGAGATAGATTGGAAGGGTATATATTCGATCAGAAAATGTTTGATTTTAAAATTAAATAATGTTAGGAATTTCTAATTCAAACAACAATAAACAACAGCTCACGTTTATTAAAATGATTTGGGAATGAATGATTGATGCACATAAAATCTATGCAAAAAATTGATAAAATTATAGTTTGCCTGCTTTTCGCTTTGTTGGGACTAAGTCCTCAACATCATACCTACGCAGGAATTCATGCATATACAAATAACTCAGTGTTGAAAGAAGGTAAGTTTGTAAAAATCAGGATTAAGGAATCCGGTGTTTACAAGCTAACCTACGAAGATTTGAAAGAGATGGGTGTGAGTAATCCCGCTGATGTCAAAATCTTTGGATATGGCGGTGCGCTTTTAAACCAAAATTTTCTTCAGTCTAAATTTGATGATTTGCCGGAGATAGCCATCCATATGGAAAAGGGAAGCGATGGCGTATTCAATGCCGGTGATTATATTTTGTTTTATGGACAAGGAGTGAATTCCTGGAAATATGATACAGCCCGTCAGATGTATCTGCATACACTCAATTATTATTCAACTTACGGTTATTATTTTGTCACATCTTCAGATGTAGGAACAGGACGTAAAATTGAAGCAGAAAATTACAACTTGCCCTCAGGAGGTACTTTTGTGGATGTCAATGAGTTTGTGGATTTTGCTGTGCATGAAAAAGAATTGGTCAGTTTAGCAAGTTCCGGCAAAGTGTTTTACGGCGAAACGTTTGGAGATATGCTTTCGTTGGATATAAAGTTCTCATTTCCCAATATCGTAATGGATGAAAGCTCTGTTAAAGCAAGATTAGATGTCGCTGCTAATTCAACTGCACCATCTACCTTCAATCTGAGTTTAAATGCCAAACAAACGAAAAGTTTGGGTGTTGCTGCAAAGTCGGGTGATCATTACGAAAAAGGAAAGGGAGCCAATGCGATTTTTACCTTTAATCCTGAAGGAGACAATCAAACTTTTAGACTTACTTATGATAAGTCTGCTGCAAGTTCAAGAGGTTACCTTAATTACTTGACAGTTAACGCAAGAAGGGCATTAAAAATGACCGGTAATGTGATGCGCTTTCAAAATCCTGATAAT
>CAZOUH010000070.1:2988-4074 GCA_964582935.1 uncultured Paludibacter sp. | reverse complement strand
TTTTTTATCACAAGCAAAAAGATTGGCAAATGAACACAATGCAAGGGGAGAAATAACGGTTGAAGTAGTGACTACCGAGCAGGTTTACAATGAGTTTTCGTCCGGTACGCCGGATGCCACAGCATACCGTTGGATGCTGAAAATGTGGTATGACAGAGCCAATGAATCAGGCAATTTAACCCATCGTCCAAGTTTCTTGTTGCTGTTTGGCAGGGGTTCTTACGACAACCGAAAAGTGTTGAAATCTTCCGGAGAGCCATTTGTGCTAACCTATCAGGCTGAGAATTCTTTGGTAGAAACGAATTCCTATGTCACGGACGATTATTTTGCGTTTCTTAAAGATACAGATGGTGATAATGTACCGGCACATACCATGGACATCGGAGTTGGAAGATTTCCTGTTTCTACTTTGCAGGAGGCAACCGATGTGGTAACCAAGACCATCAATTACATGAAGAATGAAAATCGCGGCATCTGGAAAAATCAGCTTTGTTATTTAGCTGATGACGGAGACAATGCCTTACATGCCAAACAAGCTGAGACCGTTGCGTCAAGTGTGTCCCAGAAAAATCCGGCTTATCAGATTAACAAAATTTATTTGGATGCTTATCAGCAAATAATCAATGCCAGCGGTGAGACTTATCCTGTTGCCCGCACCCAGTTCCATAACTTGTTGAGGAACGGCATGTTCGTTCTTAACTATACCGGTCATGCCGGTGTAACAGGCTGGACAAACGAGCAAATTTTAACAACTGCAGATGTTAGAACATTGTCGAATAAGAATTTACCTTTGTGGGTTGCCGTAACTTGTAATTTTTTACAATTTGATTTACCGTCAATTTCCGCCGGTGAACAGGTATTGTTAAACCCGATTGGAGGCGGCATAGGCATTTTCTCAGCTACCCGTCCCGTATATGCTTCACAAAATTTGAATATCAACAAAGAAGTGAATCACTTTCTGTTTCAAAAAGAAAACGGGAAGTATTTAAGAGTGGGGGAAGTGTTTAGGAGAGCCAAAAACAGACTGGGGAATGAAATCAATAAATTGTCCTATGTGTATATGGGTGACCCGTCTGTCAGATTGAA
>CAZOUH010000070.1:0-2888 GCA_964582935.1 uncultured Paludibacter sp. | reverse complement strand
CTGAATAAATTATTTTCCGGAGCTGTTGAAGTCAAGGACGGACGATTTGAATTGGTGTTTATGTTGCCTAAAGATATCAAATACAATTACGGAACGGGTCGTATTAATTTCTATGCTTCCTGTGAAGATAACGGATATGAAGCACAAGGATATTTTGAGAATTTCTATATAGGCGGAACGAATCCGGATATTGATCCGGATTTAGAAAATGATGAAGCAGGTCCTGATATTCAAATGTATTTAAACAGCCCGGTATTTAAGTCAGGCGATAAGGTAAACGAAACGCCTCTTTTCATAGCCCATGTAAATGATATAAGTGGCATCAATCAAGTTGGAAGCGGTATCGGACATGATATCACATTGATTGTTGACGAAGATGCTGAGCAGTCTTATATCCTCAACGATTTCTATCATTCAAAGGAAAATGATTATACGCAAGGGACAGTCAGGTTTAAACTTCCTGCTTTACGCACCGGAAAACATACACTTACCTTCAAAGTGTGGGATTTACAAAACAACTCTTCAGATCAAACCATTGAATTTGAAGTGGTAAAAGGATTGGAGCCGGTGATTTTTGATGTGTATAATTATCCCAATCCCGTAAAAGCTTCTACCAAATTTGTCATACAACACGATCGCCCTGAATCAGTGCTCGACACTAAAATTGACATCTTCGATTTGGCAGGACGTTTAGTACGGACTTTATCGCAATCAACTTTAGATGAAGTTTCGTGGAATGTAACGGATTCTGAGGGCAGATCGCTTCCGACAGGTGTTTACCTGTATCGTGTCAGCGTCAGCTTAGATTCCAAAACAGTACATTCTAAAATTAATAAACTAATTGTTGTAGAATAAGATTATTCAAGCAATAAAATGACATTTTCACGTTAATGTAAATTAATAAATAGACTGTATAACCCCTAACATCATAAATAAAAGTAATTCTGTAACAATGAGAAAGCTCGCAACTCTTTTTGTCCTTTTGTCTGTAATATCCTTATGTGTTTTTTCGGAAGAAGAACCTCAAAACCATCCGATTCACATTGCCGTCCCCTCACTTACCATTTCTCCGGAAGCTCGAGGTGCAGGTATGGGTGATGTGGGAGCAGCAACGACTGCTGATGTAAGTTCGCAATTCTGGAATCCTGCAAAATATGTATTTGCTGAAAGTAATGCAGGCATGTCATTTTCTTTTACGCCCTGGCTGAGAAAATTGGTGGACGATATCAATCTTTCTTATTTAGTCGGCTATTGGAAGTTTGATCAGAGACGGGCTTTAAGTGCTTCTTTGCGGTATTTCTCTTTGGGTGAAATTGTGATGACCGACTGGTCGGGTGATCCGTGGGGATCTGCCTATCCCAATGAGTTGGCAGCGGATGTAGCTTATTCACAAAGGTTGTTTGAGAATTTTTCAGCCGCTGTGGCATTGCGGTTTATTTATTCTGATTTGAACAATGGAGTTAACATGTCCGGAGGAACTGAAGTATATCCCGGAATGGCTGTTGCGGCTGACGTTGCGATGTATTACAGAACACCTATACAAATGTACACGGGCGATGCCAATTTGGCTTTCGGCTTCAATCTTTCCAATATCGGTTCTAAAATAACCTACGACAAGTCTGCCTCCAGCAGCTTTATTCCCACCACTTTGCGCTTGGGAACTTCATTCGATTATCCGATTGATGAATATCAGCGCATTTCTTTTAATGCAGATGCCTATAAATATCTTGTACCCACAGTGGATTATTTGAAGACTGCTGAGAATAGAAATTATTATAACGATATGACTGCCTTGCAGGGAATGTTGTCTTCTTTTTCAGATGCGCCTGGTGGATTTAAAGAAGAGATGCAAGAAGTAACCTGGTCTGCCGGTGCAGAGTATGCGTACAACAACCAGTTTTTTGTTCGTGCCGGATATTTCCACGAACATGCATACAAAGGAAACCGTAAATTCTTTACGGCAGGAGCCGGATTCAAGCTGAATGTTTTCCAATTGGATGCCTCTTATGTGGTGTCGATCGCTCAAACCAATCCATTAGACCAGACTTTGAGATTCTCTTTGTCGTTTGATCTGTTCGGTTTGCAAAATCTGATTCGTTAATCGTTGACTGAGCTTAAGCTGTCGATTTTTAGAAATTGATTTCCTATGAATTTTCGTGTAGGATTTGGATATGATGTACATCAATTTGCACCCTCCCGCGAATTGTGCTTAGGGGGAATTAAAATTGATTATCATTTAGGATTAGCAGGACATTCAGATGCCGATGTGCTGATACATGCCCTCTGCGATGCATTGTTAGGTGCTGCTAATTTACGTGACATCGGCTATCATTTCCCTGACACGGCTGCTGCATATAAAAACATCGACAGCAAAATATTGCTGAAAGAGACCATGCAACTGCTGCGAGCAAACGGATGGGAACTAAACAATGCCGACTGTACCATTTGTACCGAAGCACCCAAACTCAACCCGTATATTCCTACCATGCAGACAGCCCTTTCCGAAGTCATGGCAGTCTCCTCAGATCAAATCTCTATCAAAGCCACCACCTCTGAAAAAATGGGGTTTGTCGGTCGCGGAGAAGGTATCACGGCTTATGTTGTGGTGCTAATTAAAACCTGTAACTCGTAAAAGCCCCCTAAATCCCCTACATTTCGACAGGCTCAATGACCGAAGGACTTTTCCATGCAATTGTTCATCCTTTGCACGCTCTAATTCCCCTCCTTGACCTATCCCCTAACCCCTTTCCGAAGGAAAGGGGGATGCAGCGTGCGGATTTTTATCCCTTGTAGGCTTTAATAGCCCCTTTAGGGGTTTGGAGTTGTTGTACCTGTTGCCTTCGAGAGCCTCAGGCAACGGGGTGGCTGAGGCTCTCGAAGCCACGTCA
>CAZOUH010000069.1:1995-6945 GCA_964582935.1 uncultured Paludibacter sp. | reverse complement strand
CCAAAAGTCCCCCTTGGGGGATTTAGGGGGCTGTTATTTTCCAAATATTCCTCAAAAGAAACACAAAAATACGTCATTTTTATTACTTTTGCACAAGATTGTCTGATAAAAGTATAAAACAGCCTTGAAACATGGCGAAGAAGAAGTACCATTTCAACCCTGACACATTAAGTTACGAGGAAACCGACAATACCTTTTTATTCATTATAAAAAGGTTACTTCTTCATTTGTTTTCGGCTATCTCAATAGGCATTGTATTTTTCTTTATTTTTATTTCATTTATAAAGTCTCCGGAAGAAGTTCAGCTCATTCAGGAAAAGAACAGATTGCAAGCGCAATATAAGCTGTTGGAGCGTAATATGAATGAGGTAGGCGATATTTTGGAAGATTTGCAGCAACGTGATGACAATCTCTATCGGGTTGTTTTTCAGGCTGATCCGATCCCTTATTCGGTTAGGAAATCAGTGGCGGGTAAGTCAGATTATTATGCACAGCTACTCACCATGACCAATTCGCAGATTGCTGTAGAAGCGACGAAGAAATACGATGCCATCAAAAAACAATTGTATATCCAGTCGAAATCTTATGATGAATTGGTGAAATTAGCCGGTACGCAAGAAGAAATGTTGCAGTGTATTCCTGCTATTCAACCTATTCTTAATAAAGATTTAAATCGGACTGCTTCGGGATTTGGTTGGCGGATAGATCCTATTTATAGAACCAGACGCTTTCATGCGGGCATGGACTTTTCAGCTCCAATTGGCACTGAAATCTATGCAACCGGTAATGGTACGATCAAGAAATCAGGTTGGCAACAAGGCTACGGAAATACGGTGGAAGTCAATCACGGCTTTGGCTATATGACCCGTTACGGACATATGCAAAAGGTAAATGTCAGGGTAGGGCAAAAGGTAAAAAGAGGGGATGTAATTGGGTTTGTCGGCAGTACCGGTAAGTCAACCGGACCGCATCTTCATTATGAAGTGCATTATAAGGGGCAAGTCATGAATCCGCAGAATTATTACTTCTTAGATTTGTCACCGGAAGAATACGATCAAATGGTACAATTGAGTAACAACGCCGGACAGATGTTTGACTGATAGAAAATTATCACATCTTTTTTATCAATGTCATCGGTGTGCTAATTGACTGTTGAGACAGCCCCTTATTCCTGTGAATGATGCGGTAATTCTATGTCATCTATGGAGATGATATTCTTCGAAAGCGCATAAATAGTCAATCCGGATTCGCTACGGATACCCGTTTTGCTCGCTATGTTTTTGCGGTGTGTAGTGACAGTATGTATGCTGATATGAAGAGAATCGGCTATTTCTTTATTAGACAAACCGTGAACTACCTTCGTAAGTACATGAATTTCACGTTCAGTCAAATTGTCGGAAGGCAGTGCAGAATGGTTGTCTGTGTTGTTGACGGAACGTTTGATTTGTGAGATTATCTTTTCTACAGTATCAAAAATTGTAATTGAGAAGTCGAATAAAGACAAAAGTGTATGATCTACTACTCCTATATTGATGCCTGCCAATACTAAGTCGGGGAAATTCTTTTTTATTTTTTTGATGTCTTTCTCCCTGTTGACTAATTGCATGGGATTGGTTATTAGCAGGTCGATGGTGTTGTCACGCAACAGTTCTTCTAAATCATCTAAAACATCCACTTTATAGATGATACAATCCACATCAGACTGTGATAAAATAGTATATAAGCCCTCGTAGATAATGGGAGAATACACCAAGATAGCTATATGCAAGCGTTTTTTACTCATTTGGATTTTTCCGTTTGATATCCGAACGGAATCAAAATGGTCTCTTCTATCAAGGAATGGATGTACAAATCATATTCAAGTTCGAAGAGCGCAAACAATAGTTTTCTTTTGATGGGCAGGTTGTTTTCGATTGAAACGTGTTTTAAAAGCAAATTCTTCAAGTCTTTGAGTTTTAGCTCTATGTCTGTATGATGATCACTGTACTCCCTTGCGGAATAAGGCTCATTATGTGCGTCGTGTTTGCCGGTCAACAAGCTGATGAAATAGGGAAATGCAACATTATCTTCATAATCCAAGTGCTCCCTGACTTCAGCAAAATATTCATCAAAAAACTGCTCTATCAACTCCAATTCTTTACCCGGACAAAGTTCTTGGAGTTGATGGATATAACTGTTTATCTGTGGATATTTGTCCTCACGATAATAGATGTGGCTGTTGCGCAGAAATTTTATCATCAACAATACATCCTCAATGGTAACAATTGGATTCTCTTTGGGTCTGATTCCATTGTAGAGATTCGCCACTGCAACAAACAAGTTTTCACTGATTTGCTTACGTTCACACAATTGACTGACCGTAGCGTCATCTACCCGGAAATCAATTTCAAAATGTTGCATCATCAACAATAGAAAAGGATTCTCGTCTATCAGATTGTAAACCTTCATCCCGGGTTTGATGTATGTCCTTGGACCTCTATACATTAAGATGTTTTTGTTTATCGCTCATCGTTCTTCGTTCTTCGTTCTTAGTTCTCAAACGTATGGCTTTTGTTTCCTCTTCAAATCCGGGTTTGCCAAGTAAAGCAAACATATTTTTCTTGTAAGCTTCCACACCCGGCTGATCAAATGGATTGACACCTAAGATATATCCACTGATACCGCAAGCTTTTTCAAAGAAATACAACAACTGTCCTAAATAATATTCATTCAATTGAGGCAATTCAATTTTCAAATTAGGAACTCCTCCGTCTATATGAGCCAGCAAAGTACCCAATTCAGCCATTTTATTAACCTCATCAACGCGTTTTCCAGCTAAAAAGTTTAATCCGTCCAAATCAGCTTCATCTTTAGGTACCAAAACGCTGTGATTGCTTTCTTTGACCGAAATAACAGTTTCAAAAATAGTCCTTTCACCTTCCTGTATCCACTGACCCATAGAATGTAAATCTGTGGTGAAGTCAACTGCAGTAGGAAAAATTCCCAGATTATCTTTACCTTCACTTTCACCATACAGTTGTTTCCACCATTCAGATATGTAATGTAATTTAGGGTGATAGTTGACTAAAATTTCAATTTTCTTTCCTGATTTGTACAATTCGTTGCGTACGGCAGCATATTGAGCAGCAGGATTGTCCTCAAAAGCTGTGTCCACACCGCAAAGTTGTTCCATGCTGACTGCACCCTGTACCAATTTGCGAATATCAAAGCCGGCAATCGCAATGGGTAGCAGTCCGACCGGTGATAGTACTGAATACCTGCCACCTATATCATCTTCAATCACATAAGTTTTATATCCTTCCTGCACAGCTAAAGTACGCAAAGCGCCACGCGCTTTATCTGTAACGGCAACTATCAATTGCTTAGCTGCTTCTTTGCCTTGTTGTTCTTCAAGTTGTGTTTTTAACAAGCGGAAAGCCAAAGCCGGTTCTGTTGTTGTGCCTGACTTGGAAATCGAAATGATACCGAACTTCTTGTTTTTCAGCAATTCCTGCAATTCAAACAAATAATCTTCACTGATATTCTGACCGGCATACACCACCACCGGTGATTTTCTGTCCGTTTGTAACCAATCGAAACTGTTGGATAAAGCATCGATGACAGCCTTGGCGCCTAAATAACTACCACCTATGCCGATGACTACAACCACTTCACAATGTTCACGTAAAATTTTTGCCGTATTTTTTATATCAGCCAAATGTGCTTCGTCAATGGAAGTAGGTAAGTTGAGCCATCCGAGAAAGTCACTCCCTTTTCCTGTCCCTTCGTGCAAAGATTTATTCGCTTGGTTAGCAATGTCTTTGTAATTATCAACGGAAGTTTTGGAAACAAATCCATAAGCCTGATCGATTGTTAGTTTTATGTTTTGCATACTGTAAAAAGTAAAATTATTTTAATTTCTCTGTAAGTTCTCTGATTTTCAACAGTGGTGATGCCCGGTTGTACAAGATTTCATATACTGTATCGATGATGGGCATATCCACTTTGTATTTTTGATTAATTTCGTAAATGCATTTGGTTGCATAATAGCCCTCAGCAATCATTTCCATTTCTATCTGTGCGGTTTTGACGGAATAGCCTTTACCTACCATGGTTCCAAACAAACGGTTTCTACTGAATTTAGAATAGGCAGTAACTAATAAATCACCTAAATAGGCCGACTGACTGATATCTCGGTGCATGGAGCTGGTAGCACTGCAAAACCGATTCATCTCCTGAATGGCATTGGACAATAGTACTGCTTGGAAATTGTCTCCGTATTTTAAACCATGACAAATGCCCGCTGCAATGGAGTATATATTTTTCATGATGGAAGCGTATTCCATTCCTATAACATCTTCGCTGACTGAAGTCTTGACAAAACTTGTTGCAAAAAACTGAGATAGCATTTTTGCCTTATCGCGCGAGGCTGATGCCAATGTTAAATAGGATAATCGTTCTAATGCTACTTCTTCTGCATGACAGGGTCCGACCAAGACAGCAATGTTTTCTTTAGGTACCTGATAGGTTTGTTCGAAAAATTCAGTCACGATTAGGTTGTCATCCGGAACTATCCCTTTGATGGCAGAAACAATGACTTTCTTGTTTAGTTTTCTATGTAATTTACGAAGATGATGCTTCAGAAAAGGCGAAGGAGTGGCGAAAATCAAAATATCGGAGGTAGCAACAACGTGGTTGATGTTATTAGTGAAGCGGATATGATCCGTGTCAAACTTAACGCCGGTAAGATAAGAAGGGTTTTTATTCAATCGGATGAATTCATCAATCTGCTCTTGGCGCCGCATATACCAATTGATTTCATTGACATTATTCAGGAGGATTTTGGCAATTGCAGTAGCCCAACTTCCTCCACCTAATATTGCGATTCTTTGTCTTTCAGCCATAATTTTTGTTCCGAGTTCCGTGTTCCGTGTTCCGAGTTGCGGGTTGTGGGTTGCGAGTTGCGAGTTG
>CAZOUH010000069.1:0-1895 GCA_964582935.1 uncultured Paludibacter sp. | reverse complement strand
CGAGTTGTCGAGTTCTGAGTTGTTCCGGTTTGTCAATGCCAAATCCTCTACAGGGGACTATAACAGTGTGCAAATGATTGCGTTCTGCACGTTTCGAAAGTCCCCCTTTGGGGGATTTAGGGGGCTGTTCTTTCCGGTTTCATCTGCGGGAAAAACAATACTTCCTGTATGGCTTGTTGTCCGGTCAGCAGCATCACCAATCTGTCCATGCCAATGCCCATCCCTGAAGTGGGAGGCATGCCATATTCCAATGAGCGCACAAAATCCATGTCGATAAACATGGCTTCATCATCGCCCTTTTCGCCTAATTTAGCCTGTTCTTTGAATCTTTCCAACTGGTCAATCGGGTCATTCAACTCTGAATAAGCATTGAGCAATTCTTTGCCGTTCACCATCAACTCGAAACGCTCGGTAAGTTCCGGGTTGTTACGATGACGTTTGGTGAGCGGACTCATGGCTATGGGGTAATCAGTTATATAAGTCGGTTGGATATAATTCTTCTCACATTTTTCGCCAAAAATTTCATCTATCAGCTTGCCTTTTCCCATGGAAACATCAACTTCAACGTGCAGTTTTTTACAAACATCGCGCAATTGACTTTCATCCATATCACTGATGTCAATACCGGTATTTTCCTTGATGGCATCAATCATACTGATTCTTTTAAAAGGCGCTTTAAAAGAAATTGTTTTACCACCTATTTCTACGTCGGTACCACCTGTAACATCTATACAGATTTTCTCTATCATGTTTTCGGTAAACTCCATCATCCAGTTGTAGTCTTTATAAGCTACATAAATTTCCATAGCTGTAAATTCCGGATTGTGCGTTCTGTCCATGCCTTCATTTCTGAAGTTTTTTGAAAATTCATAAACGCCTTCAAAACCACCAACTATCAACCTTTTCAGGTATAATTCATTGGCAATACGCAGATATAAAGGGATATCCAATGCATTGTGATGGGTAATAAACGGACGTGCGGCAGCTCCTCCGGGAATAGATTGCAATACAGGAGTTTCGACTTCCATATAGCCGAAAGAATTGCAATATTCCCGCATGGAATTATACACTTTTGTACGTTTGATGAAGATGTCTTTGATGCCTTCATTGACCACCAAATCAACATAGCGCTGGCGGTAGCGTTGTTCCGGATCTTCAAAAGCATCATAGGCTACACCGTCTTTATACTTTACTATGGGCAAAGGGCGAAGCGTCTTGGCTAACACCGTAAGCTCTTGAGCATGAATGGATATTTCGCCCATTTGGGTGCGGAATACGAAACCTTTGATACCGATAAAATCGCCTATATCCAACAGTTTTTTGAAGACTGTATTGTACATTTCGGGCTGGGCATCGGTGTTGATGTCATCGCGACTGACATAGATTTGAATGCGACCTTTAGAGTCCATCAACTCCATAAATGAAGCTTTTCCCATGATGCGGCGGGTCATGATTCTGCCGGCTACACAAACCTGTTTGCCCGGTTCTTCATCTTTAAATGCTGCTTTAATGTCTGTAGAATAAGCATCTATCGGATACAAAGCAGCGGGATAAGGGTCAATTCCCATTTCACGTAAACGGGTGAGACTCTCGCGTCTGAACACTTCCTGTTCACTAAGTTCTAAATTCATAAATTGATTTTATTCAAAATTGTTGCAAAATTACAAAAAAAGGGGTGAAAAAAAAATAGGGGGGGGAAGAACGAGTAGTGAATAATGAATAGCGAAGAACTAAGAACTAAGAACTAAGAACGAATAATGAACAGTGAATGTTTTAATGTTTAATGTTTAGCCGGACTGACCTCGACTGCTGAGACAAAAAGTGACGTGGCTTCGAGAACCTCAGCCACCGCTCTTTTGAATGCCTCAGCCACCGGGAACATTCGTTGCCTGAGG
>CAZOUH010000068.1:4776-6959 GCA_964582935.1 uncultured Paludibacter sp. | reverse complement strand
TTTTGCACTGCTTCTACTTCCTTTTCTTTTTTCTTAAAAATACCCTTTATCAAATCCCAGTAATACACAAACATTTCAGGGACGGTATTGAAGTCTTCACGATATATCAAACCAACACCTTGGGTGGTTTTGGCTTCACGCAATTGTGCACGGTCGATGGTGTGGTTGTAGGCGGTAAATCGCAACCTGCCCGACTCAATCAGTTTGTATTCCAAATCGAAGTCACCAATGAATTTGTTCTCGCTGATATTGTCGTTGCGATAGCCGATATTTCCGTTAATAATCAACCGATTGTTGGGTTGAATCAGAATTTGTGCTTTGACTTCATCTGATTCTACGTCTGCTTTCTGCCAATCAAATCCCAAGGATAACACATTGGAATTTAAGATGCTTTGCAAGTAATTGTTGATTTGCGCACTACCGGATGCCATCGCCAAGGAAAGACCTTCATTCACGCCAACAGTCGTTGTACGTATGTTTTCAGGCGTAAAAAATTTATGAAAAAGGATCAGATACAAAATTTGTCGATTCATCATTTCTTCAGTATTGATAATATTCCTGACCCTGCTTTTCACGCTTTCATCGCTGGATGGCAAATCAATATCAAACTGGATGGCGGGCGACATCAAATCTTCTGTCAAGTGTAAGATACAATGTACCGGCACAGTCGATCTGCTGGTAATCTGCCGCAATTCGTCATTCTCAATCAAATCCGCCAAAGACGCTGTCAGGGGATAATATCCGGTGATATCCACCTGTGCCTCAAAAGGATTACCTGCCCATGTCAAGGTACTTCCTTCGTTGATTTTAAACTCTTTTCTGATGACGGTTTGTAAGGTAAACAGATAATATCCTTGCTCCAACTCTATCGTTCCAAAAAGCTCTGCATCAGAGTAACTGTCGAATTTGATTCTGATATTGCCGTTACCACGCCCCGTAATTTTATCTCCGGCTTGGGTGTCAACTAAGATGTCCATTTCTGCTTCGGGCGTGACTTCTATCTGCATGTCCACCTTTACATTGAAGGGAGTTTGATTATTTGACTCTTTTTTTACGGGTTGGTCTTCTAAGTATTGATTTTTGCGAAAAGGTTCGAAGGTGATAAAATCGTTCTCCATAGCGGTTGAAGCGGTTCCCATCGACATATAACATTTGGTGCCCGGTCGGGAAGTGCCATTAACAACGATATTGGCTTCTTTGTCATTCCCAAAAATCTTGACCAATCCACCCACATAGGCTTTCCCGTAGAAAAAATCATCTCCATTGGAAGTGGTATTTAAGCCCAATATTTTATTTGAATGGATGGTGACATCATATACCATATCCTGAAAACTTCCGTTGTGATCGATGTGTCCATTGAGTGTTGCCTCATTTTTATCACTGTCATTCAGTTTGATATTATCAAGATGAATTTTATAAGGACTTAGTTTGACCCTGTCGTTGAAAGAATAACTCGTATTCAACAAATCAATGGATGCCCTGCCATCTGTCACATCTACCTCTCCGTCAAAAAGGATGTTTTTGACAGGTCCGTATATGCGTAGATCTCCGGCAGCCTTGCCCCCAAAATTATTGGCAACACCTACAAAGTACTGATTCAAAAATGCAAGTGGGAATTGCTTGGCATCCACGTAAATATCAAGTGAGTCTTTTTTGGGGATATAGTATCCTGTCGCTTGTGCCACTTCTTCCTGTGCCTTGTTTTTGAAATCACCCTCAATGACTAATTGATGATTTTCTTTATCCCAAGTAGATGATAGATAGGCATTAGCAATCAAAGAGTCGTTGATGGAGAAATTATCGGCATGCAAATCAGCCAATAGAATGGGTTCTTGCAACACATTGAACAGTTTTAAGTTGCCTGTAATAAAGCCACCAAAGCTGACACCTTTCAAGCGTACCAGATTCATCACGTAGTCCAAGTTTAAGTCATTCATAGTCACGGTCAAACTATCGGTTTTATCACGCGAGGCTTTCCCATCAATGTGAATGAATTGTTCCTCATTTTCAAACAAGAAATTATTGACGCTGATCATGCTGTCGGCATGAAAATGTATATCGGACGCCCTCATGTGCCAGACTGAATCAGAAATAATGACTTGACTGGGGCGAATAAAGATATCTGCCGACAAGGCGTTATTTTCTTTCCTTAACTCTGCTTTTGTATTGATTTCCCCGGCATT
>CAZOUH010000068.1:0-4676 GCA_964582935.1 uncultured Paludibacter sp. | reverse complement strand
AAACGCGATATTTCTAAGGTGTTCTGTAAATTTAAGTCGATGGAAATGGTGTTGGGAGGATGTGGCGTTTTGTTGCTGTTGTTGCCGTTATCGCTTCCTATGGAAGGCAGATAGTCAGTCAGCAGCTTGTCAAAAGTACGTCCGATGCTGCTGTATTTAAAATCACCAATAAAAGATCCGTTCAGGTAGTTGGAACGAATGCTGAAAAAGGTGTGATTGACATCAGTCCTGGAAGTGAAAATGAAATCATCGGCATTGAGCGTTTGATTGTTATTTGTGAAAGTAACATCTTTGAGCATCAAAACACCATTCAGATTATCCAAATTTCTACCATTGAGTTTGCTGATACCGTGGAAGGATAATTTAGAATCAGGATAATCTTTCAGTATGTTCAAGGCATGGAGATCGGTGTTGTGAACGGTCAAATCAAAATCGAAAACCGGCAATTCCGGATCTTTAAAATCGATGATTCCTAAAAATTCTGCATCAATATTTTCATCTTTGATATTGAATTTCCCATTGAACCCATTGCCGTCATACGCTCCATCAAACTCGGCATTAGTATATTGATAACCATTCATTTCAAACTCCGAAAGCATGCCTTTAATTGTTCCCTTGATGGGTTGATGCTGTATTTTTATTCCTTGCGTACTCAGTTTGAAGGCGATATTTCCGTAGCTTGTATCGTTCAGGAGTGCTCCCACAGACAGCTTGTTGGTTTTCAAGGAACCATTGTATGCTAAATCAGTCAGATTGTTTTCAAAACGTAAAGCAATATCAGAAGAAATATTGCCAATTTTGGTATTGAAACTTCCAAATGCCACCAAATCACTCGTAAATCCGGAGATATTTCCTTTAAAGGAGACTTTGCCAAGTCTGTGTATTTCTTGCGGAAACAAAAAAGGTTTGTTACTGATTTTGGATATCACATCCTGAACCTCATAGGTTGAGGCTTGTAATTGATCCACACTTCCGTAAATGAATGCCTCTTGCAAATTTGGCAAACCGTTGATGTCTAAATTGGCATTCATCAGGATGGTCTTGCCGAATGAAGCTTTTACGTCTTTAAAATGAAGATTGGACATTTTGCCTGAAATCAGTGCATTCAGATTGATACTTTCATGGATATGGGTGAATTCGGGTATCCATCCACTGATGTCGGATAAGACAATCTTGGTATCTTTGACAGGAACGCGGACCGCAATATTATCCGCAGTTTGTGTCTTGTTTCCCACTGAATCTGACACAATCGAAAGATGATCCAAATTGATGTATGAATTCGGCAGACTGATTTGAAACTCCGGAAAATTTAAATTTGAAGGAGTTCCTATGACTTGAACTGACAAATCGGAGAGCTCAAACCCGGATTGTTCCGTGGCTTTCAGGTGTTTGATGGTCGCATTGACAGTGTCGTTGGTTAATTTATTGATGGAGATGATTGAATGAATTTGATCAAATGCAATCTGGCTCTTCACTTCTTGCCTGATATGGATGGAATCCGGCAGCTTGGTGTACGCTATTTTCGACTCGATAATTTCAAGCTTCTCTAATTTCAAATCCAACAGGGTGGATTGACGTTCAGGCTTCGGTTGAAAAAGAAAATCATAATTTGTTGTTCCGTAAGGGTCTGTTTTGATGTGTACATACAGCCTGTCGATGATCAAATCCGAAAATGCAATTTTTCCTTTCAAGAGTCTGAAAAAATCAAATCCGGTCTGTATTTTTTTGATATTCAGAAGGGTGTCTTGCTGTAAATCTTCTATGTAAATATCTTCAATGCCCAGTCGGTTGAAAAATCGATAATTTACCCGCCCGATTTCGATGGTTGTATGTAAGTTTTCAGAAAGATTACGGGTGATAACATGGACTACAGCACTTTGTATTCTACTGAATTGAAGTAAAATAGCCGGTACTGCCGTAATCAACAGAAAGGCAGAAAGCGCAATGATAAGTATTTTAATTGATTTTTTTATACCTTTGGACTTTATTTGCACAAAAGTAAAGAATAGTTTGAAATAAACAAAGCCTGAAATCCCGTGTGTCAGCCGTCAATTACAAAAATTTTCTGTGAATAAGATTGAGACTGTCAGCATGAGATAATCATTTGAACGTTATGTCGGATATTTATATTTTAGGAATAGAATCATCTTGCGACGACACAGCTGCTGCCGTCATCAAAAATAATGTGTTGCTTTCGAACATAACAGCCGGACAGGCGGTACACGAAAAGTATGGGGGTGTCGTTCCGGAGCTGGCATCGCGTGCCCATCAACAAAATATCATTCCCGTCGTACAAGAAGCCTTGCGTGAAGCAGGAATTGATAAATCAGCTTTGTCGGCGATAGCATTTACCCGCGGTCCGGGCTTATTGGGTTCTTTGTTAGTCGGAGCTTCGTTTGCGAAAGGGTTTGCGCAGGCATTGGACATACCTTTGATTGAAGTGGATCATTTGCAGGCGCATGTGCTGGCTCATTTTATCAGTCAGGGTCAAGCAGATGAAAAGATGCCCGACTTTCCCTTTTTGTGTCTGATGGTATCCGGTGGAAATTCTCAGATTATTCTTGTTAAGTCGTATTTTGAGATGGAAATCCTCGGACAAACCATTGATGATGCAGCCGGTGAGGCATTTGACAAATGTGCCAAAGTCATGGGACTGCCTTATCCCGGAGGTCCGCATATCGAACGCTTGGCACAAGCCGGCAATCCGAAGGCATTCAAGTTTTCAAAACCACAAATAGCCGGGTATGATTATAGTTTTAGCGGGCTTAAAACTTCTTTTTTATATTTGTTGCGTGACAAGATCAAGGAAGATGCTGAATTCATTCTTAAAAACCAATCTGATTTATCGGCATCCTTACAAGCTACCATTGTGGATATTTTGATGAAGAAATTGGTAGAGGCAGCAAAAGATTTGCAGATCAGTGAGATTGCAATAGCAGGCGGCGTATCGGCAAATACGGCTTTGCGAAATGCGATGCTGCAAACCGGTGAACAATTAGGATGGCGGGTGTATATTCCGCCTTTCTCTTTCACAACGGATAATGGTGCCATGATAGCCATTACCGGATATTATAAATACTTGAACGCGGATTTTTGTGATTTGGAAACAGTGCCTTACGCTCGCATAACTTATTGATAATAATAGTCATATTAACACGCATTATGCTAATCTAATATAATCATGTCGAAACTAAAACTCCATAGATTACTTGTTCCGATGCGGGGAATTATTTATTTCTTCATCATCTTGTTGGTAGCGCATTTTTTCTGGAAATTCACCATGTTGGGCGACGAGTCCAATGAGGTGGTTACATTTTTCGGTCTCGATTTGTCAGCCGGATTTAACGCCATGGTGGTACATCTCACCGAGATGGTTTACAAAGCCTTGGTGTGGTTGGGTTATGATGTTGAAATTGTCGGTAATAACATTATCCGACACGACAATGGTGCGGCTGTCAGGATAGTCTGGGCTTGCACGGGATATAAACAGGCTTATATCTTTACAGCCATCATATTATTTTATAAAGGACCGTTTTTAAGAAAACTATGGTATATACCGGCAGGTTTGGTGGTAGTCTATCTGTTCAATATTTTCAGGATGGTCATGATCATTGCTGCCATCAGAAAGAATCCGGATAGTTTTGAATTTTTACATGAAGGTGTATATAAATACATGTTTTATGGCGTTATTTTTTTGATGTGGGTGCTTTGGGAAGAAAAATTACGTAAATTTGCAGATCAAAAAAAAGAAATCAACGAATAAGATGAAGATATTGATATTGGGTGCCGGTAAAATGGGGACTTTCCTGACTGATGTGTTGTGTTTTGAACATGAGGTGGCTTTGTTTGATGTAGATGCCAAAAAATTACGCTTTGTGTTTAATACATTGAGGATGACTCGTTACGAGGAAATTCAGGAATTCCAACCTGAACTTGTCATCAATTGCGTGACCTTGCAGTACACCATTGATGCTTTTCAAAAGGTACTTCCTTATCTGCCTCAAAACTGTATTATTTCAGACATAGCATCGGTAAAAACCGGACTGAAAGACTTTTATGCTTCTACGGGAATGCATTATGTGTCAACACACCCGATGTTCGGACCTACTTTCGCAACATTGGATAATTTGAGTTCGCAAAGTGCCATCATCATCGCAGAGTCAGATCATATGGGGAAAGCATTTTTCAAAGACCTGTATGGATCCTTGCGTTTGAAAATCTTCGAATATACTTTTGAAGAACATGATGAAACCATTGCTTATTCTTTGTCCATCCCTTTTGCGTCCACCTTGGTTTTTGCCTCTGTGATGAAACCACAGGAAGCACCGGGAACCACCTTTAAAAAACACATGGACATCGCAAAAGGCTTGTTGTCGGAAGATGATTATTTATTGACAGAAATTTTATTTAACCCGCATACACCGGAGCAACTCAATAATATTCGCAGCGAACTAAAAACTTTGTTAGATGTTATTGAAAAGAAAGATGCCCAAGCGATGTATGCTTATTTAAGAAAAGTGAGGGGGAATATTGGGTGAAATTTAGAACGAATAACGAATAACGAATAACGAAGAATGAATAATGAATAACCCCTAAATCCCCTGAAGGGGACTTTTCCGTGCAACTGTTCATCTTTTGTACGTTAAACTCGAAACCCGGAACCCGGAACTCGGAAC
>CAZOUH010000067.1:0-6973 GCA_964582935.1 uncultured Paludibacter sp. | reverse complement strand
AAAGCTGATAAGATTTTTGGTCCGGGTGGCGTACAAATCAAAACACAAGGTTCCGCCGAATTGATATTCGGTGTCAGGAGCAATAAATTAGATAATCCGGCTTTGACAGAGCGCATGCGCAAAACCATCACTCCTAATTTTGAGGAAAAAATTCAGATGAATGTGACCGGAAGCGTGGGCGATAAGGTCAATTTCAATATGAATTACAACTCGGAAGCCACCTTCGATTTCGATCAAAAATTGGTCAAGCTAAACTACAAAGGCAATGAGGATGACATCATCAGAAGCATACAGGCGGGTAATGTAAGTATGCAGCTCAACAGTTCTCTTATCACGGGAGGTACGGCGCTCTTTGGTCTCCGTACAGATTTGCAGTTCGGCAAACTTAGCATTTCAGCCATAGCCTCACAACAGGAATCTGAGACCAAAACGGTGAGTTCGCGTGGGGGTGCTCAAAAAACAAAATTTGAAGTCAATATTGATAATTACGATGAAAACAGACATTTTTTCATCGGTCATTATTTTAGAGAAAATTTTGAACCGGCAATGAGCAAATTACCGCTCATCACATCCGGCGTTACCGTCAACCGCATTGAAGTCTGGATAACCAATAAAAGAGCCAACTACGACGAAGCACGCAACATCATCGCATTTATGGACTTGGGTGAAAATCAGCGCATCGACAACCCACATTGGCATCCGACAGGTAGCTCTCCCATTCCAAGGAACGACGCCAATACTTTATATCAAGAAATTAAAAGTTTGGATGGAGTACGGGATATCAAACAGACAAATGCCGTATTAGCCAACAACTTATCTTCTTTCGGCATCCATGGTGGAGAAGATTACGAAAAAATTGAAAGTGCACGCCGTCTGAATCCCTCTGAATATAGTTTCAATGCTACTTTAGGTATTCTTTCTTTGAGGAGCGGCTTGAATCCGGATGAGGTGATTGGGGTGGCATATGAATATACGCAGGGCGGAAATACGTACCAGGTAGGTGAATTTTCTACCGATCAGGTGCAAGCACCCAATGCTTTAATTGTAAAACTCCTGAAAGGAACGGCGCAATCTCCACAATTGGCGATTTGGGATTTGATGATGAAGAACGTTTATCATCTCGGTGCCATGCAAATGCAAAAAGATCAGTTTGAACTGAACATCATGTACCGCAACGACTCCATCGGTACGAATTTGCGCTACATCACCGAAGGTAAAATCAAAAATCAATTGCTGCTGCGGGTGATGAATTTGGATAATTTAGATGTAAAACAAAACGATCGCCCCGACGGCGTATTTGATTATATAGAAGGTTACACCGCTTTTTCTTCCTCCGGCAGAATCATGTTTCCGGTCTTGGAACCTTTTGGTTCACACCTCCGGAAAATGATTGGAGATGACGATATAGCGGATAAATATGTCTTTCAAGAATTGTATGATTCAACTTTGGTCATTGCCAGGGAGCTGAGCGAAAAAAACAAATTTACGATTGAAGGAGAATATAAAGCCAGCGGCGGTTCGGAAATTCGCCTCAACGCCATGAACGTACCCCGAGGGTCGGTGAAGGTGATGGCAGGGGGTGCTACCTTACAGGAAAACATCGACTATATGGTTGATTATATGATGGGTACGGTGACCATCATCAACCAATCCATCATTGAATCCGGTACACAGGTGGATGTGAAATTGGAAAATCAATCCATGTTTAACCTGCAACGTAAAACCTTGCTCGGCACCCATATGGAGTACCAATTCAGCAAAGATTTCACTTTGGGTGGGACCGTCATGCATTTATCGGAGATGCCGCTCACTAAAAAAGTGAATACCGGCAACGAGCCTATTGCCAATACCATTTGGGGGTTAAATACTTCTTGGAGAGGACAATCGCAATGGCTGACCGACATCTTGGATAAACTACCTTTTGTAGATGCCACCGCTCCTTCTACCATTGCATTGAATGCTGAATTTGCTCAACTGCTGCCGGGACACCATAAAGCTGTAGGTGAAGACGGCTATGCTTATTTAGATGATTTCGAATCCACCAAAATTAATTTCAATATCAATTATCCGGTTTACTGGAATTTGGCAAGCACACCCTCCATGTTTCCGGAATCAGCTTTGAGCAATGATATTACATACGGAAACAACAGGGCTTTGTTGAATTGGTACTATGTAGATCCGGTGTTGAATCAAAATATTACGACTACCCCACCCAACCTTAGAAACAACAAGGAATCTCAATCCAACCATTATACCCGGACGGTTTTGATTCCTGAATTGTTTCCAAACAGGGAAACTCCATCCACACTGACTACCCGCATGACTGTGATGAACTTATCGTATTATCCCACGGAAAGAGGTCCTTATAATTTAGATGCAGCCGGCATGGATGAATACGGAAATCTGAAAAATCCTGCCCAAAGATGGGGAGGCATCATGCGCAAATTGGATGTGACAGATTTTGAAACCTCCAATATTGAATACATCGAATTTTGGATGATGGACCCTTTTATTTATAGTGATGGCACTGACACAGGTGGCGATTTATATTTCAATTTAGGAGATATCAGTGAAGATATATTGAAAGACGGCAAGAAATTCTTTGAACACGGTCTGCCTATAGATGATGATCCGGCAAAGGTCGATACAACTGTCTGGGGCGTTGTTCCACGCACACAATCGACTGTGACTGCCTTCGACAATACAGCGGGGGCGAGAGCCAAACAGGATGTCGGTCTCAATGGCTTACCCACAGAAAAAGAGTTACAGTTTCCAACCTACCGCAACTACGTAGATGCAGTGCTTGCCAAAGTGAATGCTGAAACACGCCAAAAAATGGCAGACGATCCATTTTCACCTATCAACGATCCGGGCGGTGACAATTATCGTTTCTACCGCAATGCCTCATACGACAGACAAGAGGCAGATATCTTGGCGCGTTACAAAAGATTCAACGGAACAGAAGGAAACTCCCCCGATGCATCAGGCAGCTCGGAGACTTACACCACTACAGCAACCACCATCCCTGATAACGAGGATATCAACAATGACAACACCCTCAATGAATACGAGCGATATTACCAATACAGGGTACAAATCAGACCCGACAAAATGGTGGTCGGTTCAAATTACATCACCGATAAAATCACTTCTAATGTCAGGTTAGAAAACGGCAATATTGAAGCGGTAAGCTGGTATCAATTTAAAATACCTTTGCGGGAATATGAAAGCAAAATCGGCAATATCCGAAATTTCAAATCCATACGGTTCATCCGTATGTTTATGACCAATTTTGAAAAGGAAAAGCATTTGCGTTTTGGTACCTTGGATTTGGTTCGAGGCGAATGGAGAAGCTATACCAAAGCCTTGTATGAAGCAGGGAAAACGCCGATTTCAGACGGGAAATTAGATGTGCAGTCTGTGAATATTGAAGAGAACTCAGAAAAATCTCCCGTGAATTACATCCTTCCTCCCGGAGTGACCCGTCAAACCGATCCGGGACAACCGATGGTGTTGCAACAGAATGAACAATCCATGCTGTTGAGGGTTACCAACCTGGCTCCTGAAGATGCGAAGGCAGTTTATAAGAATACTGCTTTCGACATGCGCCAATACAAACGTTTGCAGATGTTTGTGCATGCCGAGCAGTTGATCAATGATGCATATAATTTGAGGGATAATGATTTGACTTGTTTCATCCGCATCGGTTCCGATATGGTGAATAACTACTATGAGTATGAAGTCCCGCTGATGCTGACCCCACATGGCGTGTACAGTTCAAGCAGCACCCGAGATCGTGAGATTGTGTGGCATCCCGACAATATGATTGATTTTCCGTTTGAATACTTAACGGATGCCAAACTCAAAAGGAACAAAGCAAAAGGGGGTTCATCAGAAGTGTCCAACTTGATTCCTTACACGGTATTCGATCCCGACAAACCGCGTAACCGCATCACCGTTGTAGGCAATCCATCTATTTCTGAAGTAGAAAATATCATGATTGGTGTTCGCAACCGAAGCAACAATATCAAATCGGCTGAGATATGGGTGAATGAGCTGCGCATGTCCCAATTTAATGAAGACAGTGGTTGGGCAGGAATGGCAAATGTAGCAGTCGGATTATCGGATTTAGGCAGTATTAACTTAGCCGGACGTGCAGAAACATCAGGATTTGGAAGCATTGAAAGTAGTGTGATGGACAGGAGAAACGAAGATTTATACCAAATGAATTTTTCGACTTCCTTGGAATTGGGTCGCTTCCTGCCTAAAGAAGCCAAAGTGCAGCTGCCGGCTTATTTTTCGTTTTCCAACGAGACATTAAGTCCCAAGTACAATCCCGTTGATCAGGATGTAACGCTGGCAGAATCCCTTAACAGCATGGACACACAAGCGGAAAAGGATTCGCTTCTGATGCTTTCTCAAACGGTGCAGACTTCCAAAAACTTCACGATTGCATCCGCCAAAGTAAATATCAAAAGTAAAACTCCACAGTTTTATGACCCTGCTAATCTGTCTTTTTCCTATTCTTATTCAGAAACCAACAAGCACAGCGCAGAGGTAGAACAAAATCTCATCAAACAAGAAAGAGGATCGATTAATTACAATTTTACTTTTGAAAACAAGCCTTTTGAGCCTTTCAAAGAAAGCAAAGCATTGGATAAGCCGGCTTATAAAATCATCAAAGAATTTTCCATCAATTACCTGCCAAACTCCATCGGTTTTTCTACCAATATGAACCGTCAGTACTCTCAAATTCAACTGCGTGATTTTAATGCTAATTACGGGATGGATGTCGGTGATGATATGTTGGACATTACGTTTAGCAAGGATTTTATGTGGGACAGGCAATTTGATTTCAAGTGGGATTTAACCAAAGCGTTGAGATTCAGCCTTCAAACTGCTACCAACGCCATCATCGAAGAACCTTATTACTCGCCTGAATTGGGCAAAGAACATTATGAATTGTGGCGGGATACGGTATGGATGAATATCCGTAAATTAGGTCTGCCCTATACCTACCAGCAAGTTTTCAATGCTTCCTGGGCAATCCCGATTAATAAAATTCCACTTTTGAATTGGGTTACTTCCATGAACACTTCGTACAATGCCAATTACAACTGGAATCGCACAGCACGCTTGAAAGATATGGCTAATTTCGGCAATACCGCTACCAGCGTAAGATCTATGCAGATCGACGGTCAATTTAATTTTGAAACCTTGTATAATAAATCGGCTTATCTAAAAGAAATTAATACGCGTTTTACAGGCACACAAAGGAAATTGCCGAATAAGAATTTTAAACCCAAAACTTACGATGAAGTCATCAGTTTGGAAAAAGGAGAAAAAACAACGGTCAGACACAGGCTTGGCAGTACTTCTTTCCATCTGAAAGCCAAAGATATGGACGGCAATACGGTCAAGTTGAAATACAAAACCATCAATCCTTCTGATATAGAGATTTCCGGCGTTCGCAATCTCGACAGCATATCCGTTACTTTGGTAACCTTCGACCCGAACGACCGTACTCCTACGCAACAAGTGACAGACCTCACTACCCGCATCCTGATGATGGTACGCAGAGGATCTGTCACCTACAGAGAAACGAACAGCTTGGTCTTGCCGGGTTTCATGCCTGATCCGAGATTTTTCGGACAACAAACGACAGATAAGGGTGTTTATGCTCCGGGATTGGATTTCGCTTTTGGCTTTCATAATGATCACACCATTACCGATGCGATGGATCGCGGCTGGTTGTTTATGAGTGATTCAATCATCAATCCTGCTACCACTGCCATCACATCCGACTTAGATATCAAAGCGACTTTAGAACCTATTCCCGGATTGAAAATCGATTGGAATGCCAAGAGATACATGGCTTCCAACACCACCATTCAGTATATGTTTGCCGGTATGCCCACCACCTTCAACGGCAGTTATAACATCACACAAATAGCCTTGGCAACAGCTTTTAAGCCGATGGGAGCTGCCGACAAAAATTATGAGTCGCAACCTTTCAATCAGTTGTTGGAAAACAGGCAATATTACTTAGAACAATTGAATGCTACCTATCGTGGTACCAACTATCCAACTACCGGTTTCATGTCGGAGAGCAGTCTGGGAGGCAAACCTTATGATGCTGAAAACGGAGCCTTCAACCTCAATTCATCAGAAGTATTAATTCCCTCATTTATTGCAGCTTATACGGGAAGAGATCCTAAAAAGCTGAGCAGTTCTCCTTTCTTGTCGCTGAAAAACATCCTGCCAAACTGGCGTGCCAACTACGACGGATTATCCAGAATCCCTTGGGTAAAAGATAAATTCAGATCTGTAAGTATCACACATGCTTATACTTGTCTGTACAATATCGGGTCATACACGTCCTACTCTACCTGGGTAGCTATGGGCGATGATGATGCATTGGGTTATATCCGCGATGTGCAAACCAACAATCCGATTCCGGCTTCGCCTTTCGATTTCGCATCTGTATCGCTGACAGAGCAATTCAGTCCGCTGATAGGAATCAATGCTGCCTTGAAAAACAGCATGACGACCAAATTGGAATATAAAAAACAACGCAACTTATCGCTGAACCTGTCGAGTACCCAACTGATTGATGCCATGACGGATGAATTTGTGATGGGCTTCGGCTATACCGTAAAAGATTTCGATGTAATTTTAAAATTAAAAAACAGCACCCAATCGCGCATAAAGAATGACTTAAAAATCAATGCTGACTTATCCTATAAAGACATCAAATCCCTGCTGAGAAAGATCGATCAGAATCTAACACAAGCTTCGAGCGGAAGTAAATTATTTACATTGAAAATCATGGCTGATTATGTATTCAGCTCCAAAGTCAATATTCAAATGTTCTACGACAAGCAAATCAGCAAACCCTTGATTTCATCTTCATTTCCGGTCTCATCAAGCAACTTTGGCGTCAGCTTTAAGTTTATGTTGACGAGGTGATGTG
>CAZOUH010000066.1:0-7036 GCA_964582935.1 uncultured Paludibacter sp. | reverse complement strand
ACAAAGCCTCGAATTGCTGCTTTTGTTTTTCGGTGAGATTGGGAAAGTACTTGAGAATTGATTCCATTGATTGAATGATAAAATTGGATTGCAAATCTACATGATAATTTTCAATTTTCATACAAACTGACAAAGAATGCTTAAATCCTTGTATCATCAAATTTCACATAGATAATAAGGATTGAGTATAAAAAAGCTAACGGTATTTGTATAGTTTATTTTCAAAAATCATCTGTGCACCTGCTTGCATATCTAAAAAATTAGCTTATCTTTGCAGCCGTTTTGAGACAAATACGGGGTGTAGCGCAGTCCGGTTAGCGCACCTGCTTTGGGAGCAGGGGGTCGCGAGTTCGAATCCCGCCACCCCGACAAAACTTGAAAGAAGATGATTTTAAGGCTGTTATAGTTGATATTCAGTTCATTAAAATCATCTTTTTTTATGGGTATCAATAGAAAATTGACATTAAAAAAATTAAAATTGAAAATATGAAAGCTTATGTTTTTCCCGGTCAGGGAGCTCAATTTGTTGGGATGGGTAAAGATTTATACGAACAATCGGAGCTTGCCCGCACCTATTTTGAAAAAGCAAATGATATACTTGGTTTCAGAATTACCGATTTGATGTTTGATGGAACACCGGAGGACTTAAAACAAACTAAAGTAACGCAACCGGCTGTATTTTTACATTCGGTCATTTCTGCTTTGGTGTTAGGTGATGATTTTCAGCCTGATATGGTCGCCGGACATTCATTGGGCGAGTTTTCAGCGTTGGTGGCTGCCCAGGCTCTAACATTTGAAGATGGTTTGAAATTGGTCTATCAACGTGCTTTGGCAATGCAAAAAGCCTGTGAGATAGAGGAATCGACCATGGCTGCCGTATTGGGCTTAAGTGATGAAGACGTGGAGGAAGTTTGCGATGCAATCACGACAGAAGTGGTGGTGCCTGCCAATTATAACTGTCCCGGACAATTAGTCATATCCGGCTCTGTAGCAGGCATCGACCTGGCTTGTGAAGCCCTGAAAGCAAAAGGTGCCAAGCGTGCTTTAAAATTACCGGTGGGCGGTGCTTTCCACTCTCCTTTGATGCAACCGGCAAGCGAAGAACTTCAAATCGCTATCAGTGATACTTTAATTGTTGAGCCTATCTGCCCTGTATATCAAAATGTTAACGCTTATCCACAAACTGATCCTGCTTCTATTAAACAAAATTTGATTGCACAACTGACTGCTCCTGTAAGATGGACGCAAACGGTTATGAATATGATTACCGATGGTGCTGAGGAGTTTTTGGAAATGGGTCCGGGCGATGTGTTGAAAGGATTGGTTAAGAAAATTAATTCGGAAGTGAGCGTTGGATAAAAATTCACATGGCAGGTATTTATATACATATACCTTTTTGTACCCAAAGATGTTCTTACTGTGATTTCTATAAAGAAATCAGTTCGGACAGTAAGAAAACAGATGCATTTGTGCATACCTTAATCCGTGAAATTGAATTGCGAAAAGATTATTTGGGAGGTGAATCAATTCAAACCATTTACTTTGGAGGTGGTACCCCCAGCGTACTGAACGCCAATCAGTTCAAATTAATTTTTGACGTTTTGCACCGATATTTTACGATTTGCACCGATGCTGAAATCACCATAGAAGCAAACCCGGATGACCTGTCAGAAGCATATCTTGACTCCCTCTCCCCTCTCCCCATCAATCGTTTGAGTATGGGAATTCAAACTTTTAATGATGGACATTTAAAAGCATTAAACAGACGACATGATGCGGCACAAGCCTATGCAGCTGTTGCGAATGCCCGTAAACACGGCTTCAACAATATCAGTATCGACTTGATTTATGCGTTGCCGGGACAGGATATGAAGGATTGGGAGCAGCAATTGGATGCTGCGTTTCAATTGCAAGTGGAGCATATTTCGGCTTACGGGCTGACTTACGAAAAAGGCACGGCTCTGTGGAAACGCCGACAGAAAGGACAGATAAGAGAAGTTGACGATGAAACAACGATTGCTATGTTTAATCGGTTAAGAGCAAGCATGAAAGAAAACGGTTTTGAAGCTTATGAAATATCTAATTATGCTAAGCCGGGCTTCAAATCGCAACACAACAGTGCCTATTGGAAATTTATTCCTTATTTGGGCTTGGGACCATCAGCACATTCTTTCGACGGAACATCCCGACAGTGGAATGTGTCTTCCATCCGGCAATATAGTAAGCATATCCAAGAAGAAAACTCTTTTTTTGAGAAAGAAATACTCAGCGAGCAAGATTTTTACAATGACTATGTGATGATTGCGCTGCGTACCACACAAGGGATTGATTTAAACTATTTACACCAACGTTTTGGGCAAGAAGCATTGGATGATTGTCTGCAAAATGCAAAGCTGCATCTGGCAAACAAAGAGCTGACTTTGCTTGACAATCATTTGAGTTTATCAGACACAGGCATACACATAGCGAATATTGTCATGGTGAATTTGATGAAGGTTTGAAATAAAATTGTAAATTTGTCCGTTAATTCATTTTAAACATGGCTGATAAAACTAAGAACATACAATTTAAGAAATCATTTAATCGGTGGTTCTGGGCATTATTCATTGTCGGTGTACTGTCCGTTGCCGGTATTTTCTTCTTTATAAATATTGGCTGGTTGGGTTATTTACCGGATTTAGACCGGCTGCAAAATCCCATTAATAAATATGCTACTGAGTTATATTCTGCTGATTTAAAATTGCTTGGGAGCTTTTCTGAAAGCGACGACAATCGTATTAAAACCGAATATAGTCAGATTTCAAAGCACGTCATCGATGCACTTGTTTCCACTGAAGATCAAAGATTTTATGACCATTCGGGCATTGACGGAAAGGCTTTGGCAAGGGTACTCGTCAAGCGCGGGTTGATGAGGAATAAAAGTTCGGGGGGTGGCAGTACCATTACCCAACAGCTCTCCAAATTGTTGTACTCACCCAAAGCTAACAATATCATCCAACGAGCCTTGCAAAAACCGATTGAATGGGTGATTGCCGTACAGTTGGAAAAAATTTATACCAAAGAAGAGATTATCACGCTGTACCTTAATCAATTTGATTTTTTATATAATGCGGTAGGAATCAAATCAGCAGCTTATGTATATTTCAATATGACACCGGAGGAATTAAATATTCAAGAAGCTGCAACCTTGGTGGGCATGTGTAAAAATCCTTCTTTATATAATCCTAAAAAATTCCCCAATCACGCCTTAAAAAGAAGAAATGTGGTCTTGGATCAAATGCGTAAGTCAGGCTATCTCTCTGTTGCAGAAAGAGATTCAATCAATCAATTGCCGTTGGAGTTGAATTTTCAACGCATTGATCACAGGCAAGGGTTGGCTCCGTACTTTAGGCAGTATTTGCGCGTTATCCTAACTGCTAAAAAGCCTGTCAGAAGTAATTATGGCAGCTGGCAAGACGAAAAATTCAAAGAAGATGTATGGCAATGGGAAAATAACCCGCTTTACGGTTTTTGTAATAAAAATTTCAAGTCCAACGGATCGCCTTATAACTTATATACAGATGGCTTAAAGATTTACACCACCATCGACTCACGCATGCAGCAATATGCGGAGGAAGCTGTCAGTGAACACATTGCTCAATTGCAGCAAACATTCTTTCAGGAAAAAAAAGGAAGGTCCTATGCTCCTTTTTCTAAGCATGTGACTCCCAATGAGATCAATGCATCGTTAACCAGGTCGATACGTGATTCTGATAGATACAGGCGCCTGAAACAAGCCGGTGTAAGCACAGAAGAAATCAATCGCATTTTCGACACTAAAACCGAGATGCAGGTTTTTTCATATGAAGGAATGATCGATACCATCATGTCACCGAAAGATTCCATACGTTATATCAAACATTATTTAAGATGTGGATTTGTTTCCATTGATTCAAAAACCGGACAGGTGAAAGCCTATGTGGGCGGACCTGATTTTTCTCATTTTCAGTATGATATGGTTACTTTGGGAAAACGTCAGGTAGGCTCTACCATCAAGCCATTTCTTTATACCTTAGCCATGGAAGAAGGCATGTGGCCCTGCGACAAAACCATGAATGTGCCCATCACTTTGAAGGATGGCAACGGGGAAGATTGGTCACCCGACAATGCAAGTTCAGCGCGAGTGGGTGAAGAAGTCACGCTGAAATGGGGACTTGCCAACTCCAACAACTGGATTTCAGCCTATTTGATGAGCTTGTTCACGCCGGAGTCTTTGGTGAAATTGATGCATTCTTTCGGAATCAGAAGTCATTTAGACCCTGTCGTTTCCTTGTGTTTGGGACCGGCTGATATTTCGCTGATAGAAATGGTGGATGCTTATACAGCTTTTCAAAACAAAGGTATTCGGGTTGATCCGCTTTATGTAACTCGCATTGAGGACAGTAACGGTAATGTCATAGGAACTTTTACACCCAATATGCATGAGATTTTCAGTGAATCTACTGCTTATAAAATGATTTACATGCTCAGGGGTGTTGTGGATGAAGGTACGGGAGTCAGGGTTAGGGCACGGTATAAATTAAACATGCCCATGGGAGGAAAAACAGGCACTACACAAAACAACTCGGATGGATGGTTTATGGGCTTTACACCTTCGTTGGTTTCCGGAGTTTGGGTGGGCGGCGAAGACAGGGCTATTCATTTCGATAATATCGCTGAAGGACAGGGAGCCAATATGGCATTGCCGATATGGGCTTTGTATATGCAGAAAGTACTGGGCGATAGCACATTAGGTTATGAGACAGACGAGCAATTTGATGTTCCGGCTTCGTTTAACGCCAATGCCGGCTGTGAAGAAAACGTTTTTGACTGGTAGCTAACACATTATTATTGAAACATAAATTCTTCATATCATTGGTATTTCTTTTCCATGTAGGCGTAATCTCTGCCCAATGGAATACAGAGCGCATTCTGACCATCGGTCGGAATGCGTTGTATTTTGAAGATTACGTGCTTTCCATCCAATATTTCAATCAGGTCATCAAAATTAAGCCTTATCTTGCTGAACCCTATATGTATCGCGCCATTGCCAAAATCCAGTTGGGTGATTATGAAGGGGCTGAATTGGATGGCAATGAAGCGGTCGATAGAAACCCATTCCTACCGCAAGCTTTTTACGCACGCGGATTCACCCGGATAAAATTAGGGAAGTATGAAGAAGCGGTACAGGATTTTACCAAAGCTTTGGAATTCAGTCCTAACAACCAACACCTACTGCTCAGCAGGATGTATGCTTATGAAAGGATAGAAAACTATGAAGCCGCCATGCATGACATCGATACATACATGAAAATGAATCCTCGCAACTCGCTCTTGTGGTACGATAAAGGACGGCTTTATCTTGCTGCCCAAGACACCATTGCTGCCGAAAATGCTTTTAATCAACTGATACAAGCCGATAGTAGTTCTTTTGTAGGATGGAGTGCCAGGGGACTGCTTAAATTGCAACGCAAAGATTATCCCGGTGCCTATGAGGATTATTCCAAGGCAATCAATTTACATTCTGATTTTTATGGAGATTACATCAACAGAGGAATTATCAATGTGGAAGAAAACAGGTATATGGAGGCTTTGGCAGATTATGATCAAGCTATCAAAATGTCTCCAAGAAATCTGATGGCTCACCTGAATCGGGCTATTCTTCGTTCCAATTTGGGGGATAATAACAATGCCCTGGAAGACTTTAAAGTGGTGTTGGATATGGACTCTTCCATCATGGAAGCACGTTACAGCAAGGCTTTGTTGGAAATGAAACTCAAAAATTATCAGCAAGCTATTGCTGATTACCAAATTATCATTGATAAGCATCCGTATTTTTTACCTGCCTATTGGGGAATTGCTGAAGCATATGGTGAATTAAATAATATGCGGGAGGCTTATCAATATAGACAGAAAGCCCATGATTTAGAGACCAATAAAGACAATATCCGTGATAAGATTCAACAAGATTTAGATGCTAAAAATCAAATTGCGGCTGATATTCCGGAGAGTAAAACAGGAAGAAGGGCTGAGATATTCAATCGTTATGCTGCACAAAATATAGAGGATAACCAGACTGAGTCTAAATATGCAGATGAGAAAAGAGGTGCTGTTCAAAATAAATTTGTCGATGTAACGAATGAGAAAAATTTCGTATTGACTTATTATGCCAAAACTGATCAATTGCGACAAACCAATCTGTATCATCCTCAGGTGGATGCTTATAATCGGAAGCAATTATTGGGGACTGACATGAAAATAACTTGTCATGAAATTGCGCTTACAAGTGAGTTGATTGACAAGCATTTCCGCACCATCAATACCATCAGTTCGCAGATAGACGACAGTACGGCAGATGCTGATATTTATTTCTACAGGGCTATGGAATTCGCTTTGGTACAAGATTTTGAGAGTGCCTTGGAAGATTTGAACAGAGCCATTTGGTTGCGCTCTGATTTTGCCTTGGCCTATTTTTCTCGTGCCAATATTCGGTATAAATTCATTGATTACATGAGAAATTCCTTTTTAGAAACAGGCACTGGTACGTTGGAATTAAAAGAGAAACAGGCTAATTTCGAAAAAGAGAAAAAATATGATGTAGAAATGGTGATGAGGGATTTGGATAAAGTCAGTGAGCTGATGCCGGATTTTGCTTTCAGCCACTATAATAAAGCCAATATTCTGTGTACCCAACAAGATTTCAAAACTGCCATCCTCCACTATACCAAAGCCATCGAGATTGATCAAGATTTTGCAGAAGCCTATTTCAACCGAGGTTTAACCTATCTCTATATTGGTGAAGATGCATCGGGTTTATCGGATTTAAGTAAAGCCGGAGAATTGGGTATTTATCAGGCTTATAATCTGATACAAAGGTTTAAGTAGTGAACGAAGAACTGAGAACGATGAACGAAGAACGAATAATGTTATAGTGAATAGTGAATAGTGAATCGGTGATTAGTGATGTTTTATTTAAAAAGCGGTAGAGCATCTAACACTGTAAACCAGATACCTAATA
>CAZOUH010000065.1:0-7099 GCA_964582935.1 uncultured Paludibacter sp. | reverse complement strand
CAACTACATGGGAAACACTACTATTCAGCTGATGATTAAGGATATTAAAGCCTGATTATCATTGTTTTTGACCGATATTTTTTAATGCATCGGCAACTTGTTCCATCAACCACCTTGGCGTGGAAGTAGCACCACAAATACCAATCTTTTTATCGGTATCCAAGTTTAACGCTCGTATTTCTTCCGGTCCGGAAACTTTATATGAATTGGGATTGATGCTTTTACAGTGTTCATACAATACTTTTCCGTTTGAACTCTTCTTGCCACTCACAAAGATAACGATGTCATTTTCTTGGGCAAAAACAGTTAAATTGGGTACCCGGTTGGAAACCTGCCTGCAAATGGTATCGGTGAACTCGAATTCCACGCTATCTGATTTAGCACCCTCTATGTTTTTTATCAGATTATTAAAACCATCTAACGACTTGGTTGTCTGAGAAAACAATTTGATATTTTTCGATAAATCAAGCTTCGACAAATCGGATTCGTTTTCAACTACAATTACATGACCACCGGTCTGTCCATCCAACCCTTTAACCTCAGCATGCCCGGTCTGACCATACACCACAATCTGGGTATCCATATCTTTTGATCCTTCATAAGCGTTCTTCACCCGGGACTGAAGTTTTAATACAACCGGACAAGAAGCATCTACCAAGGTGATATTATTTTTTTTGGCAGTTTCGTAGGTAGAAGGCGGTTCGCCATGCGCACGCAACATCACTTTCACATCACGCAATTGAGCAAACTGCTCATGGTCAATGGTTACCAATCCCATTTTCTCCAAGCGTTCAACTTCCTTGTTGTTGTGAACAATATCACCCAAACAGTACAGTACCTCGCCGTTTCCTAACTCTTCCTCTGCCTTTTTGATGGCTCGGACCACCCCGAAACAAAAGCCGGATTTTTTATCTATATTTATTTCCATGATTACATAAATTTGAACTTTCGACGCACCATGGAGCTTTCGGACAAAATAATTATGTCAAAGCTGCAACCCGCTGCTCGAATAATTCCATTAATACTTTTTGTTGCTCTTGGAGGGTCATCAAACTATTGTCAATCAGCACAGCATCATCTGCCCTTTTCAGCGGACTTTCCTTTCTGGTTTGATCTCGGAAATCGCGCTCCTTTACATTGGCAAGCACGTCCTCAAACAACACTTGTTCACCCTTCTGATTCAATTCATCCATCCTTCGCTGCGCCCTGATCTCCGGTGAAGCCGTTAGAAAAACCTTCAATTCAGCATCCGGAAAGACCACCGTGCCAATGTCTCTTCCATCCATCACGATACCCTTTTCGGCACCCATTTGCTGTTGCTGTCTGACCAATTCTTTACGCACTGCGGCAAGCGTACTGATACGGCTTGCCCCGTTGGAAACCTCCAACGTACGTATGGCTGACTCGACATTTTCACCGTTTAAATACATCTCTGCCCGTCCGGCATCATTCAACACAAACTTAAGATGCACGGTATGAATCTGGTTTTCAATACTGTTGATATCCATATCGTTTTCTGTAATCCATCCTTGATGCATGGCATGCAAAGCAACAGCCCGGTACATAGCTCCGGAATCGATGTATATATAACCAACATCATGGGCTAATTGTTTAGCCATGGTACTTTTTCCACAAGAAGAAAATCCATCTATGGCAACAATGATTTTTTTAGTCATAAATTGAGTATTAAAGTCGAAAATCGTTTAAAGATGTACTGATAGAGAACAGATATGCAGCATTGCCTACTTGAAACTGACTCATTCCGAAGCCAAGCTGGAAATGACTGATTTTTATACCTCCACCAAAAGAAAACCCGGTCATGCTTTTGAAGCCGTCCATTTTCAATTCTTGGTGACGACGGTGATTATAAGAAGCTGCTAAATAAAAATTTTTGCCGGGAAGGAATTCAACCCCAAACACCGTATGCCGAAACACCTGATCAAGAAAAGGAATATCCGCCATCAAATCTTCTCGTTCATAATCTTGCAACGATCGACTATTGTCGATATATTGAAGATTCCAGTCATGTAAATTATGCCCTGTCAAAGAAAATCGAAAAGGAGCATGTTCCAATTTATAAGACATACCCAACTGTATATCAAAAGGCAAAGGCTCAAAATGTTGCCCGTCCACATCCGCATAATACCCTTTGAATTGCGTACCTATATTCCTTAACACCAATCCGGCTTGAAAAAGTTGTGTAGGATCTTGATAGCTCATACCTAAATCGAGGGCAGCACCGAAAGATAAATAACGTTCATAAGCTGAAAAAACTGGTTTTAATGCTGCTCCGGCATATACCCCGTCAATAATCATCCGGCTGTAAATCAGGCTCATGGCAACATCCTTAGCTGTAAATTCTCCGATAATCTCGTTGTATTCAGTGGTCTCTTTAAATTTTCCATAGTCAACAAACTGCACCCCAACAGCAACATGATTCTTGCCGTAAGAGCGACCATAAATTGCCGTACCAAACTTAACATCAGCAAGATAATTAGCCATATTCAGTCCAATCATATTATCGGTTTTTCCTGTCAGTAAAGCAGGATTCAGCAAGGCAAAATTGATATCATGATCCGACACAGACACATTTTTCCCGCCTAAAGCAGCCATTCTGGAAGAGACAGGCAAGTCGAGGAATTGAAAAACACCACCTGCTGCATAGAGCTGCTGCATGTGGACAAGTAGGATGAGTACTATGACATAAAAACTGTTTTTTCTCATTCAACAATTAGGTTTGTAATCAAATAAAGATTTAAAAAACTTTCAAAGATATATCATTTTAGCGAGTTAAATTTCAGAAAAATGAAACCAACAATATTATTAACGTATATTCAAAGAAAAATTTCAAAGTTACAAAAATAAATATTTAGCCGACAGAATAACAATAAAATATTTAATTTTGAGTTGAATCATAAGAGAATTGAAAAAAAAATCGTACATTTGCCGAACTGAAAAACAAACAAAAAATTACATGCATTATGGACGTTAAAAAATCATCCAAAGCTTCACTTGAAGATAAGAGATCTATTTTCATATTAATGGGATTTGTCGTGGTTTTGTCATTCGTTTATATAGCTTTCGAATGGACACAACACGAAGTTACCATCTACGAAAGTGTGTCTTTAGATGCCGTAGCTGAAGAGGAAATTGAAATTATACAGACAGCAGAAGAATTGCCTCCTCCGCCTCCTCCCGAGGTTCCGGAAGTAATTGAAGTCTTGAATGTTGTTGAAGATGACGTAGAAACCGCAGAAATTATCATTGATACAGAAGACGACAAGGACAGACAGGTTGTTATTCAGGCACCGGTTCAAGCTGCTGTCATAGAAGAAGATACTGAAGTTGTTTTTATGGTTGTTGAATCTATGCCCGGCTTTCCCGGTGGAGATGCTGCGCTATTCAAATATCTGAGCGACAACATCAAATATCCCGTCATAGCACAGGAAAGCGGTATTCAGGGTCGTGTAATCTGCCAATTTGTTGTGAACCGTGACGGCTCCATCGTTGACATTGAAGTTGTGAGGGGCGTTGACAGAAGTTTAGATGCTGAAGCAATACGTGTGATCGCCAATATGCCGAAATGGTCACCCGGGAAACAACGCGGGAAGGCTGTACGTGTTAAATATACACTCCCAATAAATTTCCGTTTACAATAGGGATATTATTATTGGTTGCACCAACGGTCAACCGGTCAGCTTATAAGATTTTTAAACCGTTTGGTCAATTGCCAAACGGTTTTTTTAAATCCATTGACCACCCATAAAATTGATTAGTAACATATGAAAACTGAAATATACCAGGAAAAAGCTGTTCTTGTCGGACTGATAACCCCTGAGCAAGATGCTGCAAAAGCGAAAGAGTATATAGATGAGCTTGCTTTTCTTGCCGACACTGCCGGGGCTGAGGTTAAAAAGCATTTTTTTCAGAAAATGGACTATCCTAATCCTAAGACATTTGTAGGACAAGGAAAATTGGAAGAAATAAAATCGTATATCGACGACAACGAGATAGGCATCGTCATCTTTGATGATGAGCTTAGTCCTACACAATTCAGAAATATAGAAAGGGTACTGAATATCTTGGTCTTGGATCGAACCAATTTAATCTTGGATATTTTTGCAAAAAGAGCGCAGACAGCCAATGCCAAAACTCAGGTTGAATTGGCACAGTTGCAGTATTTGCTGCCGCGACTGACTCGTTTGTGGACGCACTTGGAAAGACAGCGAGGAGGTATCGGTATGCGCGGTCCGGGTGAAACACAGATAGAGACCGACCGCAGACTAATCCTGAATAGAATATCAATCTTGAAAAAGAATTTGAAGAGCATAGAAAAACAAATGCACTCGCAACGGAAACACCGTGGCAAGTTAGTGCGAGTTGCCTTGGTCGGCTATACCAATGTCGGCAAATCTACCTTGATGAATCTACTCAGTAAATCGGATGTCTTTGCGGAAAACAAGCTTTTTGCAACTTTAGATACAACAGTCAGAAAAGTAACCATTGAAAATCTTCAATTCTTAATGACCGACACGGTCGGTTTCATTCGAAAACTGCCACATCATTTGATTGAATCTTTTAAATCGACTTTGGATGAAGTGCGTGAGGCAGATTTATTACTGCATATTGTGGATGTTTCTCACCCTAACTTTGAAGATCAATTGGAGACCGTTAATCAAACTCTTAAAGAAATTGATCCTCAAAAAAAGCCGGTTGTCCTTGTGTTCAATAAAATAGACGCTTTTACGTTTACACCAAAAGATGAGGATGATCTAACCCCCACAAGCAAAGAGAATATTGGATTAGAGGAACTAAAAACTACGTGGATGTCGAAATTAGAAGACAACTGCATTTTTATCTCAGCAACGAACAAAATCAATATTGAAAACTTAAGAACATTACTGTATGAAAAGGTAAAAGCCATTCATATTGAGCGGTATCCGTATAATGATTTCCTGTTTCAAAAATTTGATGATTTAACTGCACTTTCGTAACAGCAAAACTTTAAATTACAAACACGATGAACAATTATCGAGCACTCACACCAAACGAGATTTCCACCTTGATAAGTCAGGGATGCTCAGCAGAAAACTGGAACACCATCAGCGTAGCCAAAGATTTCGACGTAAAATTTATTGCCCAAGTACAATTTTCAGGAACCATAGAATTAGGGTCTTTCAACAAAACTTTTGAGTTGCCCGGAGGATTAAAACGACATGCTGGGCTTTACAATTGTTGCTTACACAATTGCACCATTGGGAATGACGTATATATAGACAAGATACACAACTACATAGCGAACTACACCATCGGGGACAATACTTTTATAGACAATATTAATTTGATGATAGTGGATGGTGTAAGCTCTTTTGGTAATGGTGTTAAAGTCCCTGTTATGAACGAAGGAGGCGGACGAGAAATTCCAATTTTCGATAATCTTTCGGCACCTTTGGCTTATATTCAAGCGCTTTACAGACATAGAAAGGCTGTAACACAGAACATTCAACAACTGATTGACGACTACGCCAAAAGCCAGGAATCAGACAGGGGTGCAATAGGTAAAAATGTACGTTTGATCAATTGCGGCACCATTAAAAATGTTCGCATCGGCGATGCAGCCATCGTAGAAGGAGCATCCATCCTTGAAAACGGCACTATCAATAGCAATGAGGAAGCACCTGTCATCGTTGGGTCGGGTGTAAAATGTAAAGATTTTATCTTATGCTCAGGGGTAGAAATTACAGACTCAACCTTGATTTCACGTTGTTTTATCGGACAAGGCTGTATTCTCTCTAAGCATTATTCTGCATTGGATTCTTTGTTTTTCTCCAACTGTCAGGGGATGCATGGCGAAGCAACAGCTATTTTTGCAGGTCCTTATACGGTTTCACATCATAAATCCACCTTGTTGATTGCGGGTATGTTTTCCTTTCTGAATGCGGGTAGTGGTTCTAACCAAAGCAACCATATGTATAAATTAGGTCCCATCCATCAAGGCATTTGTGAGCGAGGCGCGAAGACAACCAGTAATTCATATTTATTGTGGCCCGCCAAAATAGGGGCATTTACTTTGGTTATTGGGCGACATACCAAACATTCAGATACTTCGGATTTACCTTTTTCGTATTTGATAGAGCAAGCGACCGCAAGCTTTTTAGCTCCGGCAATCAACCTGAGAAGTGTGGGTACCATCCGTGATGCGCAGAAATGGCCCAAACGTGATAACAGAAAAGACAGTCGCAAACTTGATCCTATCAACTTCAATTTGCTGAGTCCCTATACCATACAAAAGATGATCAAAGGTATAGAAGTACTCAAAAAACTCCAATCAATCTCCGGAGAGACGACAGATATTTATGTATATCAAAATTGTAACATCAAAAACACGTCTTTACATACAGGCTTAGAACTGTATCAAATTGCCATCACCAAATTCTTAGGCAACTCTCTCATCAGCAGACTTGGCAATAAAACCTACGGTAGCATGCAAGAAGTGAGAGAACGCTTGATTCCTGACACACCCATAGGAAGTGGTGAATGGATCGACTTATCCGGCATGATTGCCCCCAAAAGTGAAATTGAAAAGATGCTGTTCAGAATTGAAGAAAACAATTGTAGTTTAGAAAAAATTCAAACAGAGTTTGAAAGAATTCACCAAGAATACTACAGTTATGAATGGACTTGGGCAAAAGAAAATTTAGAAGAATACTGGGGAAAAAGCATTGAAGAAGTAACATACGATGATATAGTCAACACCATCCATCAATGGAGAGAATCTGTTGTCACATTGGATCAATTGATTTATAAAGATGCCAAGAAAGAATTTGACTTGAACTCAAAAACCGGATTTGGAGTAGATGGTGATGAAGATCAAAAACACCAAGATTTTGAATCTGTAAGAGGCAGCTTCGAGAGTAATCCATTCGTATTAGAAGTCCTGAATCACATCAAAGTAAAAACCGAATTAGGAAACGGAATGATAGAAAGACTTGAAGGAGCGCGAACAGCCCCCTAAATCCCCCAAGGGGGACTTACTGATAGTGCAAAAGCTGTCATTGCGGGGTTAAAAAAACACCTTGCCACGTCTCTCCCATCTACT
>CAZOUH010000064.1:0-7108 GCA_964582935.1 uncultured Paludibacter sp. | reverse complement strand
TTTATTTCGCAAAACTCACCGCTCTTGTTTCCCGGATGACCGTGATTTTTACCTGTCCCGGATAAGTCATTTCATCTTGGATTTTTTTAGCGATATCGAATGATAGCAATTCGGTCTCTTTATCATCTAACTTATCCGCCCCAACGATGACGCGTAATTCTCTACCGGCTTGAACGGCATAAGATTTAACGACACCCGGATACTGTGCAGCCAAGTTTTCAAGATCTTTCAAACGCTTGATATAAGCTTCCACAATTTCACGCCTTGCTCCCGGTCGTGCTCCTGAAATCGCATCACAGACTTGAACGATGGGTGCAATCAGACTTTCCATCTCTGTTTCATCGTGGTGAGCACCGATGGCATTGCAAACCTGTGGTTTCTCTTTGTATTTTTCAGCCAAACGCATACCCAAGATTGCATGTGGTACTTCCGGCTCATCATCAGGCACTTTGCCAATATCGTGTAATAAGCCGGCACGTTTGGCAGTATTGGGGTTTAAGCCCAATTCAGACGCCATGGTGGCACACAGATTAGCTACTTCGCGTGAGTGTTGCAGGAGATTTTGTCCATAGGAAGAGCGGTATTTCATTTTACCAACCAAACGTATCAGTTCGGGGTGTAAGCCATGTATGCCTAAATCTATGGCGGTGCGTTTACCTACTTCAACAATTTCATCTTCAATTTGCTTACGCACTTTGTTGACTACCTCTTCAATACGAGCAGGATGAATGCGCCCGTCAGTTACCAATTGATGCAGCGACAGCCTGGCAATTTCTCTACGAACAGGGTCGAAAGCAGAAAGAACAATGGCTTCGGGGGTGTCATCAACGATGATTTCAACACCGGTAGCAGCCTCCAAGGCGCGGATGTTGCGACCTTCGCGACCGATGATCCTGCCCTTGATTTCATCTGATTCAATATGAAATACCGTGACCGAATTTTCTATGGCAGTTTCAGTTGCCACCCTTTGAATGGTATTGATGACAACTCTTTTGGCTTCTTTATTAGCAGTCATTTTCGCCTCAGCCATGATGTCGTTGATGTACGACATGGCATTGGTTTTTGCTTCATCTTTCAAAGATTCAATCAATTGTTCTTTGGCTTCTGATGCGGATAAACCTGAAACATTCTCTAGCTGTGCTTGCGCTTGATGTGTCAACTGATCAAGTTCAGTTTTTCTCTTTTCAAGCAGTAGTAACTGTTGTTCATGCGTTTCTTTCAATGCATCCACTGAATTCATTTTACGTTGAACTTCTCCCTGCCTTTGGTTGAGTTGCATTTCGCGCTGCTGGAGTTTTACTTCTCTGTCTTGGATTTTGGCATTGCGCTGTTGCACTTGTTGTTCATGTTCTGCCTTCAATGCAATGAATTTCTCCTTTACCTCAATCATTTGGTCTTTTTTGAGTAATTCTATCTCCGCTAAAGCTTCCTGCTTTCTTTTCTTCTGAAAGGCAGAGTTGATAAGCAGAACTCCTCCGCTTCCAAGAAGCAAGCCCCCTACTATTCCGATGATTATATATAAAGTCATATGTGTGATATTTAATTATTTAGTTGTTTTATCAGATATAAAAAACGCATATCAAGCATGCACGAAATCATGTTGATATGCGGGAAAATTGAATGTACGATAAGTTTATTCCTGATTCAATACAGCATCTACCTCTTTTTCAAGTCTTTGAATTTTTTCTTCAAGAGGAGCTGTGTCTTCTGACAGTTCGTTTTCTGAAACCATAACAGCCAAGTGCAATGCCACAAGTTTAAGTATATCCTCGTAAGCATGTTGATTGTATGTGTTATAATACTGTTCTGTCAGTTTAGTAACCATCTTTTCGGCTTTCCTGTATTTTTCCTCGTCTCTACGAGGAATGCGCAACGCAATAGGAAAACCTCCAATTTGAACATGTATGGTAAAAATATCGTCGTTCATGTGCTCTATTCATCTAAGAGAGCTAAACATTGATCAATTTCCCGCACCATCCTGTCAATTTGTTTTTTGGCTTCAGCCCGTTCTTCTTTGTTTCCACTAATCTGATTAGCCATTAACAGGTGGTCGTTTTGTTTTCTCAATTCAAGTATAGTCCCATGGGCTTCTATCAGGCTCTTATTTTTATGCGCTAACTCTGCTTGCAGACTGCTACTGTGAATTTGCAATGACTGATACTCCGCAATTAATTTTCGCAGTTTTATCTCAAACTTGCTAATCAGCTCTTCGTATCGATTTGTCATCTCAAGAAAATATTAGACAAAAATAATTAAATGAATTCGATAAATCAAATTTTTACTGTTTTTTATTTTTGTCCATGACTTCTTCTGCTCGTGCCAAAGCTTCGGTGATGTTGTTGCAAATGTTTTTATCACCTATTATCTCGTCGATTTTAGCTTTTCTGATGGCATTGTGCACTTGTTCATTCACGCCTGACAACACAATTTTAGTCTTGTCTTTTTGCGACATGTGGATGAGGTTGCTTAAATTATTCAATCCGGTGGAGTCGATAAAGGGCACTTTCCGCATCCTGATGATTCTAACATGCGGATTACCACCAATTTTTTTCATCGTCTCTTCGAATTTATTAGCCAATCCAAAAAAGAAAGGACCTTCGATTTCATAGACTTCAATTCCTTTGGGAAGTTGTAGCATCTCTGAATCTGTGTTGCCCTCTATGTATTCGGCTTCTTCCACTTCGTTTCTGAATACATTGATTTGAGAACTTTCTGACATTCTTCTGATAAATAAAACTACCGCTAACACCAAGCCAAGCTCGATCGCAATGGTCAAATCAAAAATGACTGTCAGTAAGAAGGTTGCAACCAACACCACCATATCCGATTTCAGACCTTTCAGCAAGGATCTGAAGGTTCGCCATTCACTCATATTGTAGGCGACCATAACGAGTACGCCTGCCAAACATGCCATAGGGATGTGTTTGGTGAGATTTCCCAAGAATAATAAGATCAATAGCAAGACGATGGAGTGAATGATACCTGCTACGGGCGTGCGTCCGCCATTGTTGATATTGGTCATGGTTCTGGCAATAGCACCGGTTGCAGGAATTCCACCGAAAAGCGGCGTGACCACATTGGCTATTCCTTGTGCGATCAATTCCGTGTTGGAATGATGCCTGTCGCCAATAACACCATCGGCAACCGTAGCCGAAAGCAAGGATTCAATGGCACCTAACATGGCAATGGTGAAAGCAGCCGGTATCAAGGTTTGCACCATGTCGAAAGTAATTTTAGGAGCTTCTGCTTTTGGTAAAGCAGCAATGATGCTGAATCGGTCTCCGATGGTTTCGATGGAAGTGAAATTGAAATACGCACGTAAAACATAAACTATTGCTGTCATCAAGATGATGGCAATCAGAGAGCCGGGTATTTTTTTTGAAAATTTAGGTGTGAAAACAATAATGACTACCGTAACAATTCCAATGATTAAAGCTGCAACATTTGTCGATTGGATGTTTTTGGCATACACTATCCATTTGCTGATAAAGTCTGCCGGCATCGACTCTATGGTCATGCCGAATAAATCCTTTATCTGTGTAGCAAAAATTGTCAAGGCTATGCCACTCGTAAATCCAACTACAATAGGATAGGGGATAAATTTGATCACCACGCCGAGTTTAAGCAAGCCCATGGTGATGAGTAAAACGCCCGCTAAGATGGTAGCAATGGTCAGTCCGGTAACCCCAAACTCCTGCACAATACCGTAAACAATGACGATAAAAGCCCCGGTTGGTCCACCAATCTGCACCTTGCTTCCTCCGAAAAATGAAATGATAAAACCTGCGATAATAGCAGTGAAAAGCCCTTTTTCAGGCGACACTCCCGATGCTATGCCGAAAGCGATGGCTAAGGGTAAGGCTACAATGCCGACGATGATACCGGCCATTAAGTCTTTGTAAAATAGTTCTTTGGAGTAATTTTGTAAAGCTGAAAACAGCTTAGGTTTGAAACGCATAATATCTTTTAAAAAACTCTGCAAAGGTAGTATTTTAATTGTCAATTATCAATTGTTAATGATTAAACAATTTTATGTACTTTTGCGTTTCATAATTTACGGATACTTTTTTATCTTGCATATGTCATTCAGATTACTGTTGTTTCCTGTTGTATTGTTTTTGATTAAATTCCATGTATATCCGGCGGGTGATTCATTGCGTGTCACTTCTTCAGGGCAGCATGAGTTGTCAATTTATGTGATACCGTCTATGTACCCCCTTGACTGGGAAAGTCCTGCTTCTTTATATAAATCGGTGAAGAAGTGCTATGCCAAAACCATATACTACAAAACCAATTATTTGATGGGGCATACGATTGTAGAGGTCAATTCTCCTACTTTGGAAAAACCGGTTTATATCGCTCAGATGTCGCGAAGCATGAAAGAAAAGCGTGATATGATATTCAAAGAAAAAGTCGGTTATGCTATTATAGGTGCGGTGTTGCAAGGTAAGATTGAATCAGAAGAAGAAATTCAACATGCATTTAAAGTATATTCGAAAAGGAATAAATTGGCATTTATCAAATACAGTATTTCTGATGATGCCTTTGAGCGCGTGATGGCTTTTATCAACCATTATTCAGGTAAGGAAAATCCGGATTATACACCTTATATCAATTATGGTGGTGCGTTTTGGCCCCGGTATAAAGAAGAAGGATCAGGCTGTTCGGCTTTCGGCATGACTGTTTTAGAACTCGTCAATCTGCTGCCTGAAGCACATACGCAAGCTTGGCAACTCAACAATAAAATTCCAATTGAACTGATAGGAGGCAGATATAACCAGGGTCACAAAGTAAAGACTTCTGATATCAAAAAGGCTGATCAATGGTATCAAGGGAAAGGAAGGATTAATGTGGATTATGTGTTGTATTCTGTTTATAATCCGAGTATTATCTTTGATTGGATTAAAGATAACAGACAGGCAAACTCCCCAGACTACGTGCCGATTGAGCACAATGGAGTACCGGGTCTGTACGTTGATGCAACAAAAACCCAATTTGATAGACAGGAACCTTTATTTTTAGATAGGAAACAACCCAATCTGTTTATTGAAGTTCATAAGAAAAGTGGTGTCAATCGGGTAGCATATGTACTCAAATAATAAATTTGTGAATTTGCACCTCATATAAAGGGGTGTTTTTTAATATGATTGATCAATTTAATTATCATAGACGACAAGCCGATACAGTCCGTATCGGACCTGTTTTGTTAGGCAGCGAACAGCCTGTCCGGTTGCAATCTATGGCTAATACCGATACTAACGACACAGCGTATTCTGTTGCACAATGTATCAGGATTGTAAAAGCCGGTGGTGAAATTGTTCGTTTTACGGCACAAGGGGCGAAAGAAGCAGAAAATCTGAAAAATATCAAACAAGCTTTGTTGGATCAAGGCTGCGATGTTCCTTTGGTTGCCGACATTCATTTCCGCGCTGATGCTGCCAATATTGCAGCGCAGTATGTTGAAAAAGTACGTATCAATCCCGGTAATTATATCGGAAGGGTAGTGCGTACCACCGATTATACAGAAGAAGAATATCAGGCAGAGTATCAGAAAATCAAGCTTAAATTTACAGAGCTTTTGAATATATGCAAGGAGCATGGTACAGCCATTCGTATTGGTGTCAATCACGGTTCTTTAAGTGAAAGAATGATGAATCGATGGGGCGATACGCCAAGAGGCATGGTGGAGTCTTGCATGGAATTTTTACGAATTTGCGAGGAAGAAGACTTCAAAGATGTTGTGATTTCGATGAAGGCATCAAACACATTATCCATGGTGCATGCAGCACGTTTGTTAGTCGCTGAAATGGAAAAATACGACATGCATTATCCGTTGCACCTGGGCGTTACCGAAGCCGGAGACGGAGAAGATGGTCGCATCAAATCAGCAGTTGGTATTGGCGCTTTGTTGCATGACGGTATAGGTGATACCATCCGCGTCTCATTGAGTGAAGATCCGGAAGCAGAAATTCCCGTTGCCCGCCAATTGGTGGATCATGTGCTACTCAAAAATGGGCATGCAACGATCACTGCAAAAGTTAATGCTGATTTCTCTCCATTTGAATACACAAGAAGAAAGACCCATTCGGTTTTGAATATCGGCGGTGAACAGGTGCCTGTGGTGTTGATGAATAAAGATGGCGGTTTCGCTATTGTGCCGGATTATTTAGTTCAGGGTGATGCGATAAAAAGTCAGACCGGAGCTGTGTACCCCATTTATACCCTTGCTGCTGCTGATGAATTAGCAAAAGATACATCTGAAGCGAAATTTCTACAATTGAGCTATGCAGACTTAAATGATACAACACTCAAACTGTTAAAGTCAGATTCACAGATAGTTGTTTTACTACAATCCACTCATCAAAATCCGGTTGGAGAAATGCGGGCATTTTTCCATACATTGATGAATCATGACATATCAACACCGGTTATTTTATGCCGACAATATAATGTTTCTCAGCTTTCAGAGTTGCAAATCAATGCTGCAGCTGATTTGGGGGCATTGTTTTTAGATGGTTTCGGAGATGGCATATTCTTAACTGTTGATGAAGAGACTGTGCCCAAATCTATAGGAGTTGAGCAGGTCAATGCCGTAGCTTTTGGCATTTTACAAGCATCGCGAGTGCGTGTTTCTAAAACAGAATTTATTTCTTGTCCGGGTTGTGGGCGCACATTGTTTAGCTTGCAGACTGTGGTGGCACGTGTGAAAGCATCTACTTCACATTTAAAAGGATTGAAAATCGCAGTCATGGGCTGCATAGTCAACGGTCCCGGCGAAATGGCAGATGCCGATTATGGCTATGTGGGTGCCGGTCGTGGGAAGGTTCATTTGTATAAAAAGAAAGAATTAATGGAAAAAAATGTCGATGAAAATGAGGCTGTTGATAAGTTGATTGAATTAATTAAAGCCCATGATGATTGGCAGGATTGAACTTTTTTTATATTTTTGCGTTTTTATTTACGATTTGTGTTTTTATTAAAATTAATTAATGTATTAAATTTTGAGCTTTATGAGAAAATTGATTATTGTAGTAGCCTTAGTGATTGGATTTGCAAGTATGGCAAGTGCACAATCTGACAGAACCATCGGTTTGCGTTTTGGTTGGCC
>CAZOUH010000063.1:0-7117 GCA_964582935.1 uncultured Paludibacter sp. | reverse complement strand
CCAAAATACTGCATGCAATGGCGCAGCGTAAAAGCATCATCAAACTACATAATGTGTGGTCGTCTTTGGTCGGCAGTTCAATTACCATCGGTTTTGGTGGGTCAGTTGGCGCTGAAGCTCCCATTGTGCTGACCGGATCTGCTATCGGCTCCAACTTGGGCAGGTTCTTTAAGATGGATCAAAAAACACTGATGTTGTTAGTCGGCTGCGGTGCTGCCGGAGCCGTCAGTGGCATTTTCAAAGCACCTATCGCCGGATTGATGTTTACCTTAGAGGTGCTGATGTTCGACATGACCTTGGGTGCGGTTGTGCCCATCATCATATCTTCCGTAACTGCCACCACGCTTTCATACGTTTTATCCGGACATGCTTTTATGTTTAATTTTGTTGCTATCCAAGCCTTTGATGTGGAGCGAATCCCATTTTATATTTTATTGGGGGTGGTTTGTGGTTTAGTGTCTTTGTATTTCACCCGCGGCATGAATAAGATTGAAGGTGTTTTCCGGAAAATTCAAAGTCCGTGGAAGAAGTTATTGCTTGGCGGTGTTGTGTTGAGTGTACTCATTTTTTTCTTTCCGCCCTTATACGGAGAAGGATACGATACCATAGAAGCATTGATTAACGGCGAAACAGCAACGGTATTGGACAGGACTTTCTTTCAGACATTGGGCGATCAGGCTTGGGTGTTGATACTCTATTTGTCATTGATTGTTGTGTTTAAAATATTTGCCACCGCCTCTACGAACGGAGCAGGCGGAGTCGGTGGTATTTTTGCGCCATCCTTGTTCTTAGGCAGTCTGACCGGTTTTGTGGTCGCCTCTACCGTCAATTTATTAGGCTTTCAATTATCCTTGGAAAACTTCTCATTGGCAGGCATGTCGGGCATGATGTCGGGTGTGATGCATGCACCTCTGACCGGTATCTTCCTGATTGCTGAACTGACAGGCAGTTACAGCTTGTTTATGATGCTGATGATAGTTTCTACTATTTCCTATATGACCATTAAGATATTTGAAAAGCATAGTTTGTATGCCATGCGACTTGCCCAAAAAGGTGAGCTGATAACGCACGACAAAGACAAGGCGGTGCTGACGCTGATGAAGATGGACAGCGTGATAGAGACAGACTTCCAGGTTTTATATCCGGATATGACTTTGGGCGAATTGGTGAAAATTATTGCCACATCCAACAGAAATCTTTTTCCTGTCATACAGCAAGAAACGCAAACATTAACAGGAGTTTTGTTGTTGGATGAAGTGAGGAATATTATGTTTCGTCCGGAATTATACAACAGATTTACGGTCAAACAGCTGATGATATCGCCACCGGCAATACTGCATCAAGAATTGCCGATGGAACAAGTAATGCGAATTTTTGAAGATACAGGAGCTTGGAACTTACCGGTTGTTGATGAAAAGAAACGCTATGTAGGCTTTGTCTCCAAATCGAAGATATTTAATTCATATAGGGAAGTGTTGCAGGATTTTTCGGGGGAATAAGAAAGCCCTCTAAAGCCCCCTAAATCCCCCGAAGGGGGACTTTTGGATTGTGCAATTGTATAGTCGTTTTCACGCTCCGAGCTCCAAGCTCCCCTCCTGAGATACAGCGTACAATTGTTTATCCCTTGCACGCTCTAAGCTCCCCTCCTTTGGAGGGGTCGGGGGAGGCTCCCAATCACCATTCACCAATCACTAAATAAAAATGTCAACAAAACAAACCTACACAGCCGCATTATCAGAATTGGAAAATATTCTGAAGCAATTAGAAAATACAGAGGAGGTTAACATGGATGAGATTGCATCCAAGGTAGAAAGAGCTTCCAAATTACTTAAGTTTTGTAAAAATCATCTGCATCAGTTAGATGCTGATTTAGAAAAAATGATAGCAACTTTAGACGATTAGCGTATCTAAACTCTTGTTTTACTTATAAACAGAACAATTTTTTTTCCAAAAACTTGTTTCTTTTGTGCTTAATTTGATTATAATTATCAAATTATAAATTATCAGAATGATATTTAGCCATATTGGGTTTATTGGTCTGATTTATATGTTGTTATGCCACATTTTTTTTAAAATGCCCATATATTTTTTATCCAAAATTCTACAAAAACCGCTATGAAAAGCACTTTTATTGGATGAATAGACAGAAATTAATTGCTAAATGTCAGTATCAGCTATTGCTTATTAATTAATAATCTTTTATATTTGCCCGTTCGTAAAAGTTGGAAATATAAATAATTTCGAAGTTAAATAAAAAATGGTAAATTTATGAGAAAGTTTATTTTCTTATTCGCCTGTTTGTTCATAGCAGGCATAAGTGTAGTTCTTGCTCAGGCAACCATCTCAGGAAAAGTTGTTTCTTTAGATGATGGAGAGCCAATTATTGGAGCAACAGTGATGCTTAAGGGAACAACTTCCGGTACAATTACCGGAGCTAATGGAGAGTTCTCTATAGCGATAACTCCTCAGAACACTACTTTAGTGGTTTCTTTCATCGGGATGGAAACAGAAGAGGTATTAGCAACAAACAATATTGTTGTAAGACTTCGTTCGTCTGTCTCTGAGTTAGATGAGGTGATAGTAACGGCTTTTGGTTCTTCAACTAAAAAGTCATTTACAGGAGCTGCGGCAGTTATCAAATCTGAAGCTATCTCCAAAAATCAGTCGGCTAATATATCTAATAACTTAGCCGGTAAAGTAGCCGGCGTACAAGGTTTAGCTGCTAATGGTCAACCCGGTTCCGGTTCTAATATCCGCATTCGTGGTATTGGTTCTATGAGCTCCAGTAATGCGCCTTTGTATGTAGTTGATGGTGTTCCTTACGACACAGACATATCTGCTGTTAACAATGCAGATATCGAATCTGTAACCGTTTTGAAGGATGCTGCTTCAGCTGCACTTTACGGTGCGCGTGGTGCTAATGGTGTAATCATTATTACAACTAAACGTGGTAAAGGTAAAGATGCAAAAATTGTAGTTGATACAAAATGGGGTAATAACACACGTGGAATCCCTGCGTATAATGTTATGACTGACCCGGGCATGTATTATGAAACTTTCTATCGCGCCATGTATAACAGTCGTGTGAACTCTGTAGGTTCAGACGCTGCACATGAATATGCTAATAAATATTTTTTAGATGCATCTGAAGGTGGTCTTGGTTATCAAGTATATACTATACCTGATGGAGAGCGTTTGGTTGGTAAAAATTTCAAATTAAACCCTAATGCAACATTGGGATATTCAGATGGACAATATACTTATATGCCGGATGATTGGTTCAAAGAAGTGTTCGTTCCCAATAACTTACGCCAAGAATACAATGTGAGCGTGAGTGGGTCATCAGACAAACTGACTTATTTCTTCTCTGGAAACTTCTTACATGACACAGGTATTGTGTCCAACTCTGACTTCTCACGCTATACAACGCGTTTGAACGTTGATTATCAAGTGAAAAAATGGCTGAAGTTAGTTACTAACATGAGTCAAATTAGGGTTAACTCTCGCTATCCGGATGAGCAGGTAAGTGACCGTTCTTCAGGTAACTTGTTCTTCGTAAGTAATATGTTGGCTCCTATTTATCCACTATATGTAAGGAATGCTGCCGGGAATATCATGTATGACTCTCGTGGCTACAAACTATATGACTATGGTGAAGCGAAAATTGTGAACGCTAAGCGTCCATTTATGAGCCAATCTAACCCGGCTTCCGCTTTAGCATTAAATACTGAAAGATTTGCTAATGACTATTCAATTGGTAAATGGTCGGCTGTAGCAGACATAATCGACGGTTTGAAAGCAACTGCTACTTTAGGTATGACAGTGGCAAATACCCATTATAATATGTTGCAAAATCCATATTACGGACAATTTGCTGATGGTGGTGGTTATGTAGCTGTACAGTACAGTAGATTCTATAGCATTAACGAACAACTCCTATTAACTTATGAAAAGAGATTTGGAGATCATAATGTTGACGCTATGATAGGTGGAGAGGATTACAGATTCAGAAATGCATCCTTATCAGGTTTTAAAACGAAAGTTTATCAAGATAGAGTGCCTGAATTGAATAATGCCATTTTAGATCCATCTACAAGCTCATCTTCATATGCTTATCATACCTTAGGATTTTTAGCTCAAGCTAAATATGACTATGCTTCTAAGTATTTTGCTTCCGCATCTTATCGTCGTGATGGCTCTTCAAGTTTTGCTCCTGAAAACCGCTGGGGTAACTTCTGGTCGCTTGGTGGTGCTTGGGACTTGAGCGCCGAAAGCTTTATGGATGATTTAGAAGAAGTTGATATGCTGAAATGGAAAATTAGTTTTGGAGCGCAAGGTAATGACAAGTTGTTATATGCCGGATCAAGCTCTATCAACTTTTTCCCATATCAAGATCAATATACAATTTCTGAAAATAACGGAGAATTTGCAACAGCTCGTTCTTATAAAGGAAACAGAGATATTACTTGGGAAACTTCCTACAACTTTAATACAGGAGTTGAGTTTGCCATGTTCAATGAAAGAGTCAATGGAGGCATTGAAATTTTCTCTCGTAAGACTGTAGATATGTTGTATTACCAGCCGGTTGCTGCCAGTTTGGGTTATACAGAATTACCGGTAAATATTGGTTCTGTTCGCAACGCAGGTGTTGAGATTGAATTAGATGTAGATTTAGTTAAAACCAGATCTTTAACGTGGAATGCATATGCCAATGCAACTTATTTGAAAAATAAGATATTGAAATTGTCTCCGGAATTGGAAGGACAGTGGATTAGCGGTAGCTACATATACAAAGAAGGTGAATCAATGTACAATTTCTACATCAGAGATTATGCAGGTGTTGATGAAGCAACCGGTGATCCTCTTTGGTATATTGACACTTTAGATGCTGATGGTAATGTAACCGGTCGTGAAACAACGGATAGCTGGACTAATGCAACCCGTTATGAGCAAGGTGATATCTTACCAAGTGTTTATGGTGGTTTCGGTACTACTTTGGAAGCTTATGGTTTCGATTTATCAGTTGATTTTGCCTATCAACTTGGTGGTAGAATCATTGACAATTCCTATATGACATTGATGCACTCAGGTTATAGCAGTGATGCAGGTAGAAACTGGCATGCAGATATTTTAAAAGCATGGACTCCGGAAAACACCAAAACAGATGTACCTCGTTTGAATACTGCTAATCAGTACTCAAATGCTACATCAACACGCTTTATCACAAGTTCTGATTATTTAAGCTTACAGAATATCACCTTTGGTTATACCTTACCTAAGAGGTTCTTGGAAAGATTCAAAATTGAAAAATTCCGTATATTCGGTGTAGCTGATAATGTTGCATTATTTGCTGCTCGTCAGGGCTTAGACCCACGCCAAAGTTATACCGTTGCTTATAGTGGTTCATTATATGCACCTATTCGTTCGGTATCCGGTGGTTTAAATATTACATTTTAAGGATTAAAGTAGCATGAACTTAATAATTTATAGATTATGAAACGAACAAAAATATATATCATAACCCTATTAAGCGCATTTGCTTTAATAGGATGTACTGACTACTTGGATACTTACCCGGAAGGTGGTACGATAACCGAGGAGCAGAAAATTAAAGCAAATAAGGCAAATCCTGAATTGCTCGCTGCAGACGTAGCTGCCATTTATGCAAATATGATTGAATATTATGGCGTATTAGGCGATGATTATCACAATGACTTTGGCTATGCAGCTGCTTGTCTGTATATGGATAGCAATGGTGCAGATATGACCAGCGCTAATATTGGTTACAACTGGTTTGGACCCAATGGAGATTATTCTGATAGAGAGTATTCGTCAACCCGTACTTTCTTCATGTGGGCTTTGTTTTATAAACAAATTGCTTCTGCCAATATTGTACTAAGCTCAGTTGACCAAGATTCAAGTGATCCTTTGATCAAGGCATTTGTTGGACAAGCTTTGGCAGTACGTGCATTCGACTACCTAAGCTTGGCACAATTGCATCAGTTTACCTATGTAGGTAATGAGAGCAAGCCTTGTGTGCCTATAGTAACTGAAGAAACTACTCCTGAGGAAGCAGCTAATAATCCACGTGCAACTGTTCAAGAGGTGTATGAGCTAATCATGAGCGATTTGGATAAAGCTGTTGTTCTTTTAAAAGGTTATAATCGTCCGGACAAAGGATATGTTGACCAAGGAGTTGCTTATGGTTTGAGAGCCAGAGCCAATTTATTGATGAATAATTGGGATGCTGCTGTAGCAGATGCAGATAGTGCATTGTCGGTATCGGGTGCAAAACCTTATACTTTACAAGAAGTTTCCAGACCTGCTTTTGCGGATGCAACTGACAAAACAGTGATGTGGGCAAATATGATAACCGAGAATAACGATATCGTTAAGTCAGGCATTGTCAACATGCCTTCACACTTATGCTCTTTCTATACTGATGGTTATGTAGGTGTAGGTGCATGGAGAAAGATAAACAGACCGCTTTATAATAAGATTAATTCCGGAGATATCAGAAAACAATGGTGGTTAAATGATAATGAAGAATCAGATTTGGTAAAAGGTTCTGTTTATAACAAATGGCGTGAGACTGCTTCAGCTGATGGTGATTTTGGTCCACTTACCAATGTTAAGTTTGGTCCGTATAAAGGCAATGATGGTTTGTATAACCAAACAGCTGCTCAAGACTGGTTCCTGATGCGTGCTGAAGAGATGATTCTTATCAAAGCAGAAGGATTGGCTATGTCAGGCAAGACCGCTGAAGCTAAAGCAGTGCTTGAGAACTTTGTAAACACCAACAGAATGGCTACCGGTTCCTATACAGCACCATCTGATGCTACCGGATTACAAGATGCTATTTGGTTCCAACGCCGTATTGAGTTATGGGGTGAAGGTTTCTCTTTCTATGACATCATGCGTTTGAAGAAACCGGTTACTCGTGTTGAAAATGGCGTAACCTCGTTCCCTGCTGCTTGGCAATTCAATATACCTGCAGAAGCTCCTATTTTACTATGGTTAGTTCCAAAGAGCGAAATTGAAGCTAATAAAGGTATATCAGAAGCTGATAATAATGAGAAAGTAGCACCTCCTCAACCTTGAGAATCCGAGTGAGAAA
>CAZOUH010000062.1:0-7233 GCA_964582935.1 uncultured Paludibacter sp. | reverse complement strand
AATATTATGCCCAAAGTACAACCCATAGACCCAAAATTAGTTCGTCAACCTGGATTTATTGAGTTTCAATCCATTCCGGTCAACCAGTACCAAAAAACTGTCAAAGACGAAAAAGCTAATTTTACCACACAAGAGTTTAGAGACATCTATCACGACATGGTACTCATTCGTGAGTTTGAAACCATGCTTAATTTGATTAAGACCACCGGTGCATATAATGGTGTTTCTTATAACCATCCCGGACCGGCTCACCTTTCCATCGGACAAGAATCGGCAGCTGTCGGCATGGCATGGACATTAACCGTTGATGATTTTATCTTCGGCAGCCACCGCAGTCATGGTGAAATATTAGCCAAAGGGATGAGTGCCATCCATCGCATGGAAGATAAAGAGCTGATGCAGATCATGGAGCAATTTTTTGATGGTGCCATCTTGAAAATTGTGCAAAAAGATTTTAGTGGGACAACCAAAGAATTGGCTCGCCGCTTTTTGGTATATGGCACCTTAGCTGAGATTTTTGCCCGAGAAACCGGATTCAACAAAGGCTTAGGCGGTTCTATGCATGCCTTTTTCACTCCCTTTGGTGTATATCCCAACAATGCCATTGTGGGCGGATCGGGCGATATTGCCGTAGGCGCGGCTTTGTATAAGAAAGTAAACCGTAAAAAAGGTTTGGTGGTTGCCAATATTGGTGATGCCTCCTTAGCTTGTGGTCCCGTTTGGGAAGGAATCACCTTTGCCGCTATGGATCAGTTCAATGAACTCTGGGAAGGAGATATGCAAGGTGGACTCCCTGTGATTATCAATATCATGAATAATCAATATGGTATGGGCGGACAAACAAGTGGTGAAACCATGGGATACGGTATTGCAGCACGTATTGGTGCGGGTGTAAATCCCGATCAGATGCATGCCGAGCGCGTAGATGGCTACAATCCTTTGGCTGTCATTGATGCCTATAAGCGCAAGCGCCAAATCATAGAAGATAAGAGAGGTCCTGTCCTCTTGGATGTGCTGACGTATCGTTACAGTGGTCATTCGCCCTCAGATGCATCTTCTTATCGTACCAAAGAAGAGGTGGAAGCTTGGCAGTCACAAGACTGTATCGTCTCTTATGGCGAACAGCTGATTGATGCCAAGGTGGCTACGCAAGGGGATTTAGACAAAGTATGGGAAGATGTGAAAGCCTTGATACATGAGATGTTCTTAATATCCATAGATGATACAATATCACCACGCATGAAAAATCCTGATATCATTGGTGATATGATGTTCTCTAATGAGTCCATAGATGCTCTTTCAGATGCTAAACCTGATGTATTGCTTCCTTTTGAGGATAACCCGCGTGTGCAAAGAATCGCTAATAAAGAGCGCTTTGCTTTTGATAAAGACGGTAAGCCATTCAGCAAGATGAAACAATTACAATTACGCGATGCTATTTTTGAAGCCATTATCGATCGTTTCTATAAAGATGCTTCGCTGATTGCCTATGGTGAAGAAAACCGTGATTGGGGAGGCGCTTTTGCTGTGTATGGCGGATTGACTGAATCCCTGCCGTATCACAGATTATTCAACTCACCCATTTCTGAGGCTGCCATTGTGGGTACAGCCATCGGCTATGCCATGTGTGGGGGTAGGGTGATACCTGAGATTATGTATTGCGATTTTTTGGGTAGAAGTGGTGATGAGGTGTTTAATCAACTTCCCAAATGGCAGGCGATGAGCGGTAATGTGCTTAAAATGCCGGTAACTCTGCGTGTTTCGGTGGGTTCAAAATATGGTGCACAGCATTCGCAAGACTGGACTTCCCTTGTGGCTCATATTCCCGGCTTGAAAGTTTGTTTCCCGGTGACGCCTTATGATGCAAAAGGGTTGATGAACAGTGCCCTGCAAGGAACCGATCCAGTGGTATATTTTGAGAGCCAGCGCATTTATGATATAGGTGAACAATTTCACGAGGAAGGAGTGCCGGAAGGATATTATGAAATTCCTTTTGGTGAACCCGATGTGAAAAGGGTAGGAAAGGATATTACTTTCCTGACTGTTGGTCATACCCTGTACCCGGCTTTGGAAGCAGCCAAAGTATTGGAGGATAAATACGGACTCTCGGCGGAGGTAATCGATGCCCGCTCACTCGTGCCATTCAATTATGAAAAAGTAATTGAATCAGTTCAGAAGACGGGAAAAATCATCATTGCCGGAGATGCCACTGCACGTGGCTCTTTTCTGAACGATTTCGCAGCCAATATCAGTCAGTTAGCATTTGATTATTTGGATGCTCCGGTTTGTGTGTTGGGATCACGAAACTGGATTACGCCTGCATATGAATTGGAAGAAGCCTTCTTCCCACAACCCGGTTGGTTTATCGATATGATTCACGAGCGTATCCAACCCTTGCCCGGTTATATCACTAAGGAGAACTTCACTGAAGCCGAGTTTATCAGACGGGCGAAAGAAGGTGTGTAATCGATGTTTTAAATTATTTAGATAATATCATAAAATGCCAATAGTAAAAGTAAATGCTCACATGCATACTCCTTATTCTTTCAGTGCTTTCGACTATTTATCGCAGGCTTTGGATATGGCTAAAACTGAAGGTGTATCGGTGGTGGGTATCAATGATTTTTATACCGCTGCCGGATATGATGAGTGGGAGCAGGGATGTAAAGAAAGAAAACTATATCCGCTTTTCAATATCGAACTAATCAGTTTGAATGAAGAAGACAGAGATGCCGGCTTGCGTGTCAATGATCCGGGTAATCCGGGTCGTACCTATCTTAGTGGAAAAGGTCTGACACATCCTTTCCGCTTAGCAGAGCCTTACGCTACTCAACTGCAAGATGTAAGAGGTGAAGCCAATGGTCAGGTGGAGAAAATGTGCGATAAACTCAATGAAATCTTGCAAAATATTAATGCCGGTTTTTCATTGGATTTTCATTGGATAAAGGAAGATTTGACCAAAGGATTGGTACGAGAACGCCACTTAGCTAAGGCGCTTCGTATGAAAGTCTATGAGGCTTATGGATTTTCGACTCATCAGGTTGAAGAAAGTCAACATGCGCCGAATAAAAAAGAGATTGCAGATCATGTTAACAATGACATTAAGACTTTGTTCCTCAAAGTTTTCAATGGAAAAGAATTGAAATCTTCCATCTCTGATTTTGCCGGTGTAGAAAATGAAATCAGAGCCAATCTGTTGAAGGCAGGAGGAGCTGCTTTTGTTCCTGAAGATGCGAGAGCGTTTCTACCAGTACAAGAAGTTTGTAATATTATATTAGCTGCCGGTGGCATCCCCACTTATCCGTTTTTAGCAGATGATGCCCAGGGTAACTATACTGATTTTGAAGCTGATTTAGTAGAGGTAGCTGATGTTTTAACGCAACGTGGCTTTCATTCTGTAGAATTTATCACTACCCGCAACGATGTGCAATTACTTGAAAAATATGCCTCTTATTTGCACGATCAAGGTTTTGTGGTCACCTTAGGCAGCGAACACAATACGCCGGCTATGGAACCTATTGAATTGTTTGCCCGGAACAGCACACCGCTGACTGAAAAGCTGATGCAAATCAATTATGAAGGAGCTTGTGTGGTGGCTGCACATCAACATTTAGTGGCGCAAGGACTGGCTGGTTATGTGGATGAGCACGGAGGGACCGACAGAGGCAAACGTGAGGAGTTTGTCAAGTTGGGGAATCAAGTTATTCAGGCGGCTTTAGTGTGAATGTGGTCTGAGGGGATTTGATTTGAAGATAACAATAGAATTTTAATGTTTGAAAAGATGAAAGAAATTCAAGATTTAATTGACATTTCAAGATATTATGGCAAGGACAGTCGCTATGTCATTGCCGGCGGTGGTAACACTTCCTATAAGAATAAAGATAAACTGTGGGTTAAAGCGAGTGGATCAGCTTTGGCAACTATTACTGAAGATGGATTTGCTGTACTTGATCGTGAAAAGTTACAAGTCCTCTCGGAAAAGGTTTACAGCTCCGACAGCGCAGAACGTGAAGAGCAAGTGAAAAACGATTTGGCTGTGGCTACCATTACGAAAGGCAAACGTCCGTCTGTGGAGACATCCATGCACAACATTATCGACTTCGCTTTTGTGGTACATTTACATCCGACTTTGGTGAATGGCCTGATGTGTTCCAATCATGCGGCAAATGAATTAAAACGTCTTTTTGGAGAAAAATCTTTGTACATTGAATATACCGATCCGGGTTATGTGTTGTTCAAAAAAGTTGAAAATGCCATCATTAATTACAGGGCTAATTTCAAGGAAGAACCGACTGTTATTTGGTTACAGAATCATGGTATTTTTGTGGCAGCAGATTCAATAGAAGAAATTAAGACACAGTATGACTACATATTAAATACACTCGAAAAGGAAGTCCAATATCCGCTTCCTACAGGAGAAAGAGCTACTTGTGCATGTAGCGAACTGATTGTCCCGGCTATCCGTTCTATGGTATCTACTCAAGGCTTGAAAACGCTTAAAATTCGCAAGAACGAATTAATCAAGCATTTCTATGATTCAGAGATAGAACAAGAGAAGATAACCAAGCCTTTCACCCCCGATGCAATTGTGTATTGTAAATCAAACTATATTTTTATCAACAGCGAAGAAACTGAAAAAGTAATTTTAGAAGCTTCCGAAAAAGTCGATAATTTTATTTCAGCCCATGCTTATCTACCCAAGGTGTTTTTGATAAAAGGAGTTGGATTGGTTGCTGTGGGTGATCATGCCAATCAATGCGACATCATATTAGATGTATTTGAAGATGCTTTGAAAACTGCATATTATGCTGAATCTTTTGGTGGTCAACATCCGATGACACAGGCACAGATTGACTTTATCGATAACTGGGAGGTCGAAAATTACCGCCGCAGCGTGGCTGCCGGTTCATTAAGTGGACGTGCAGAAAATAAAACCATTGTGGTAACCGGTGCTGCTCAGGGGTTTGGTGAAGGCATAGCCCGCTGCTTGATGGCTGAAGGAGCTAATATAGTGGTAGCCGATTTGAACGAAGCAGTTGGTAAAGCGACGGTAGAGAACTTTAACAAGCTGGCTAAATCCAATAAAGCTATCTTTGTTAAAACTGATGTCAGCGATTTGGACAGCATCGAAAATTTGGTGCATCAAACCGTTTGTAATTTTGGAGCTATTGATTGTTTCGTCAGTAACGCCGGTGTGCTCCGTGCCGGTGGGCTTGATGAAATGACAGCTGAAAACTTTGATTTTGTCACTAGAATAAATTACAATGCTTATTTCTATTGTACTAAAGTGGTGAGTAAAGTAATGAAATTACAGACTGCATATGCCTCGGCAGATTATTTTGCCGACATCATTCAGATAAATTCTAAATCGGGTTTAAGGGGAAGCAAAGCCAACTTTGCTTATGCCGGAGGAAAATTTGGAGGCATCGGTTTGACGCAATCTTTCGCATTGGAATTAGCACCTTTTCGTATCAAGGTAAATTCGGTTTGCCCGGGTAATTTCTACGAAGGTCCGCTTTGGAGCGATCCGGAAAATGGTTTATTTGTCCAGTATCTACATGCAGGAAAAGTCCCCGGAGCCGAAACAATAGAGGATGTAAAAGAGTTTTATTTGGCACAGGTGCCGATGAAGAAGGGTTGTTCACCGGAGGACGTAACCAAAGGTGTCTTGTATTTGATGGAGCAATGTGGCGAAACAGGCCAGGCACTGCCCATCACCGGCGGACAGGTGATGTTGTCGTAACTTAATAGTTAAAAGTGACAAGTTAGAAAGTTAAAAGTAGAAAGTGAAAAGTTTATAAAGTTGGAAGGACCGACATTGACTGATGAGCCATAAAACAAGAGAGAAAAGCGTAAAAATACACACTGTTTGAGCAACGAAGTTGCGAGTTTGTGGATTTTAGCTTTTCGAACGTAAGTTTTATGAGCGAAGCAGGCGCAGTCTTGATTTTTTGGCACTTTTTGATCAAGCAAAAAGTACATAGATGGTTTGATCAAGACAAAAAATGAAGTAGGGTGTGGGGTGAAACCCCATAAAAAAATAAGAAAAAACATAAATTTTAAAATATGAAAACAAAAGCAGTTAGAATGTACGGTAAGAACGATTTGAGATTGGAAGAATTTGAATTACCGAAAATCAAGGATGATGAAATATTGGCAAAAGTGATATGTGACTCCTTGTGCATGTCCTCTTACAAAGCTACTTCACAAGGAACGGATCACAAGCGCATTCCCAAAGATGTAGCTGAAAATCCCATCATGATAGGTCATGAGTTTTCCGGAGTATTGATGGAGGTGGGTAGCAAATGGGCTGATAAGTTTAAGGTAGGCGATAAATTTTCTATCCAACCGGCCCTCAATTATGAAGGGGGTCCGGTGGGTGTGTTAAGTGCTCCTGGTTATAGTTATCAATATGTTGGCGGTGATGCAACCTATGTGATTATTCCTAATGAAGTCATGGAACTCGATTGTTTGCTTCCCTATACGGGAGAAGGCTTTTATCCCGCTTCACTTTCTGAGCCATTATCCTGTGTGATTGGTGCCATGCATGCCAATTACCACCTGACTCCCGGGAGTTATGTACATACCATGGAAATTGTGGACGGTGGAAAAATGGCAATTTTAGCCGGAGTGGGTCCGATGGGATTAGCTGCCATTAATTATGCCATTCATCGTGAAGATCGCCGCCCTTCTTTGTTGGTTGTTACAGATGTCGATCAGGCAAGATTAGATCGTGCTGCATCGCTTTATACAGTTGAGCAAGCAGCCAAAAATGGGATTGACTTACGTTATGTCAATACCGGGAAACTGGCAGATCCTGTTGCTGAATTAAAAGCGATTTCAGGAGGAGACGGGTATAATGATGTGTTTGTTTTTGCACCTGTCAAACAAGTAGTTGAACAAGGTGATGCTATTTTAGGTTTTGACGGTTGTTTGAATTTTTTTGCCGGTCCCAACAATCCGGATTTCAGTGCCAATATTAATTTCTATAATGTACATTATGGATACACCCATTTGGTAGGAACCAGCGGTGGTAATCAAGATGACATGGTGGAAGCTTTGGAGATGATGAGCAAAGGATTGGACCCGGCGGGTTTAGTGACTCATATCGGAGGATTAAATGCTGTGATTGAAGCCACTAAAAATCTACCTAATTTACCCGGCGGTAAAAAGTTAATTTACACCCATGTTGAAATGCCTTTGACTGCAATCACAGAATTTGCTGAATTAGGC
>CAZOUH010000061.1:4891-7310 GCA_964582935.1 uncultured Paludibacter sp. | reverse complement strand
CAAATTCCCCTCCTTTGGAGGGGTTAGGGGTGGTCAAGTCTCCCTCTAAGGAGATTTAGAGGGTAATAGATAATAGCGATTACGATTAATCGAGTGTTAATTATTAATAACTACTCTATCAAAATTATTTTTCCATTACAAGATTCTTTATATCAACCACTTACAAATTAGTGATTTTTTTCATTATTTAATGCCGTATTGTGCTGAAAATATTGTAATTTTGCAGCGTTTTTTAAAATGCTTGGATAAAAGGCATTCAATTACTTTTTATCAAAAATTAAAAGACATTGACGGATATTATTAAAGCAGTCTATTAAACAAACTCTATATAAACTATGGCAAACCTGATAAAGACTAAACGTGGTTTGAATATTCCGATTACCGGGAGACCCATTGAGATGATTGGGAAATCTACCTTGCCTAAGGATTTTGCATTGATTCCTGATTATTTCCAGGGGGTAACTCCTAAATTGCTTGTTAAAGAGGGTGATATCGTAAAAGCCGGTACGCCCGTTTTTTATGAAAAGCAGTTTCCGGATATGAACTTTGTTTCACCGGTCAGTGGTACTATCAAAGCCATTAACCGTGGTGACCGTCGGAAAATCATGTGCATTCAAATTGAATCAGATGAACAAATGACTTATGAGTCTTATGAGAAGTCTGATTTGAAGACACTTTCCGCTGATGAACTTATACTTCAATTGCAAAAGGTGGGTTTATGGGCGTTTATCAAACAACGTCCGTATGATGTGATTGCTGATCCGACTAAAACACCTAAGGCTATTTTCATTTCAGCTTTTGAGTCAGCGCCTTTGGCTCCTAATAATGATTATATCATTGGCGGACAAATGGATGATTTTCAAACCGGCATTGATGCATTATCGAAAATTGCCAAAGTGCATTTAGGCATCAAGCATGGTAAGAAGACTCCCTTTTCTAATGTTAAAAATGCTGAGATTACATCTTATGAGGGTCCGCATCCCATTGGTAATGTAGGCATTCAAATCAACCAGATCGACCCTATCAATAAGGGCGAGGTGGTTTGGACTATCAATCCGCAGGATGTGCTTTTCATCGGTCGCTTCTTTAATAAAGGCATCATCGATTTGTCGAGAACCATTGCATTGGTTGGTCCCAGCATAAAATCACCACAGTATTATCGTACCATGGCAGGCGCGAATATCGGACACTTGATACACGATAATCGCATCAAAGGCAGCATGACGCATCGCTTTGTGGTGGGTAATGTGCTGACAGGTACCAAGGTTGCAGGAAATGGTTATTTAGATTTTTATGCAACGCAGCTGACTGTGTTGGAAGAAGGTAATGAAACGCATGAATTGGTGGGATGGGCAATGCCGCGTTTCCGTAAATTCAGTGTGAGCCGTACTTATTTTACTTTCATCTTGGAAAGTAAAATCTTGCGGAAATTATTTGGAAATTTAAAGTATAAATGGGATACCCGTTTGTTGGGTGGAGAACGCGCCATCATCATGTCTGGAGAATACGATAAAGTGCTTCCCATGGATATTTTGCCTGAGTTTTTGATTAAGGCGATGATTGCTAAAGATTTAGATAAGATGGAGGCATTGGGAGCTTATGAAATTGCTCCGGAAGATGTGGCATTATGCGAATTTGTATGTACATCTAAGTTGCCCCTGCAACAGATTGTACGTGAGTCGCTTGATTATATGAAAAAAGAATTGGAATAATTATGAGTAATAAATTAAGAAAACTTGTTGACAAGGTCAAGCCACATTTTCTACCGGGAGGTAAGTTGGAAAAACTACATTCCGTATTTGATGGTTTTGAGACTTTCTTGTTTGTGCCGAATACGACTTCAAAAAAAGGAGCACATATTCATGACCCGATAGATTCTAAGCGCACCATGATTGTCGTGGTCATTGCATTGCTGCCGGCATTGTTGTTCGGGATGTTCAATGTGGGTTATCAGCACTATTTAGCCATAGGGCAGGACGTAGGTTTCTGGTCAACTTTCCTTTATGGACTTTTGGCTGTTTTGCCCATCGTCATTGTTTCTTATGGTGTTGGTTTGGGCATTGAATTTATTGCCGCGCAAATCAGAGGCAGTGAGATTCACGAGGGCTTTTTAGTTACGGGAATGTTGATTCCCTTGATTGTACCTGTGGATACACCCCTTTGGATGATTGCGGTAGCTACAGCCTTCGCAGTGATTTTTGCCAAAGAAGTTTTTGGTGGTACCGGCATGAATATCTTCAATGTAGCCCTTGTTACCCGTGCATTTTTATTTTTTGCATACCCCACCCATATGTCCGGAAACACCGTTTGGGTACGTACCGCTTCTACTTTCGGTTTAGGGGGCGGAACACCCATTGATTCTTATACCGGTGCAACCGTGTTGGGTGAGTTGGCAACTGCTTCGCCGGATAATATGCAA
>CAZOUH010000061.1:3224-4791 GCA_964582935.1 uncultured Paludibacter sp. | reverse complement strand
GCTTTTGGTGCTGTATTTATGGCAACCGACCCCGTTACCTCTGCACGTACTGAGCTTGGCAAATGGATATTCGGTTTCATTATTGGTGCCTTTGCCATCATCATCCGTGTGTTGAATCCCGGTTATCCCGAAGGGATGATGTTGGCGATTTTATTCATGAATATTTTTGCGCCACTGATTGACTATTATGTGGTGGAAGCCAATATCAAAAAACGTTTGAAACGCGCTGCAAAAGCATAAAAGATAGGAGAGGAAGAAATGAATACAAACAGTAATACATATACTTTTATATATGCCACAGTGATGGTTGTTATTGTGGCATTGATGCTTGCTTTGGTTTCCAGTGCATTGAAAGACATTCAAACTGAGAATATCGAATTAGATAAAAAGAAACAGATTTTAAATGCATTGAATATCAATTCGGATGGAGAAGATGCAGCTGCGCTTTATGATCAATATATTGTGGAAGAGTTGGTAATCAATGTAGATGCTGATATTCAATCGGATGTGATGGGAGAAGCTTTTGCGTTGGATTTCAATAAAGAAATGTCAAAACAAGCAGCTGAGCGAAAGTTGCCGCTTTATGTAGCGCAAGTTGAAGGCGACACTAAATATGTTATTCCTTTGCAGGGTGCTGGTTTATGGGGTCCGATTTGGGGCTATGTTTCTTTAAATGAAGATAAGAATACAGTCTATGGGACTTTCTTTTCTCACGCCAGTGAAACGCCCGGATTGGGAGCTGAGATTGCCAACAAAGAGTTTCAGCATGAATTTATAGGTAAGAAAATCTTCAATAATCAGGATGAATTTGTTTCTATTGCGGTGATGAAACCTGGACAAAAAGCTGATAATCAAGATCAGGTGGATGGCATTTCGGGAGGAACCATTACCAGTCAAGGCGTAGAAACGATGTTGTTGAACTGCATGGCACAATACGAAGCCTATTTTAAAATTAAAGGAGGAACTGAAGAATGAGTAAATTGATATCAGCCAAAACAAAAGAGATATTTTTAGGTCCTTTAGCCAAAGACAATCCAATCACCGTTCAGGTATTGGGAATTTGCTCGGCGCTTGCCGTTACGGCTAAATTAGAACCGGCTTTGGTGATGGGTATTTCTGTTACCATCATCGTGGCATTTGGTAATGTGATCATTTCTTTATTGCGTAAAACCATCCCCAACCGTATCCGTATCATCGTGCAATTGGTAGTTATTGCCGCATTGGTAACCATAGTGAGCGAGATACTTAAAGCTTACGCTTATGATGTGAGTGTGCAGTTGTCGGTATATATCGGTTTGATTATTACCAACTGTATTTTGATGGGGCGATTGGAAGCTTTTGCCATGTCGAACCGTCCGTGGGAATCCTTTGTTGATGGATTGGGCAATGGTTTTGGATATGCTTGGATATTGGTGGTAGTAGCTTTTTTCCGTGAGTTATTAGGCTCAGGGACTTTGTTTGGCTATCAAGTAGTGCCACAGGCTCTGTATGATGCAGGTTATCACAACAACGGTTTGATGATTTTGCCGCCTATGGCTTTGATTTTAGTGGCGTGCATCATTTGGGT
>CAZOUH010000061.1:0-3124 GCA_964582935.1 uncultured Paludibacter sp. | reverse complement strand
TAGAAAACGATAATATATAAAATATGGAAAATATAGTCAGTATATTTGTCAAGTCGATTTTTGTCGATAATATGATTTTTGCATTTTTCCTCGGGATGTGTTCTTATCTCGCGGTATCTAAGAATGTAAAAACATCTATGGGTTTAGGTATAGCCGTTATATTTGTATTGGGCGTAACCTTGCCTGTCAATTATCTGCTCGAAAATTATGTCCTGAAAGAAGGTGCATTGGCATGGATCAGTCCATCGCTCAAGAATTTAGATTTGAGCTATCTGTCTTTCATCTTGTTTATTGCCGTTATTGCAGCCATCACGCAATTGGTTGAGATGGTGGTGGAAAAATTCACACCTGCATTATATGCATCTTTAGGAATTTTCTTGCCCTTGATTGCGGTTAACTGTGCCATCATGGGTGGTTCCTTATTCATGCAACAACGTGCATACGCCAATATTGCAGAAGCTACTTCTTATGCTTTAGGTTCCGGTGTGGGTTGGCTATTGGCAATTGTGGGATTGGCAGCCATACGCGAGAAAATGGCTTATTCCAATGTGCCGGCTCCTTTGCGCGGTTTAGGCATTGCCTTTATCATCGTGGCATTGATGGCTATGGCATTTATGAGTTTCTCAGGATTAAAGATTTAATATAAATAGGATCAAAACAAAAGCATAACAGCGCAATTACATTCTAACAATTATGATATTAGCTATTGATACGACTATGATTGTCGTTAGTCTCCTGGTTTTTTTAATTGTGATATTATTATTGGTGGTTATTCTGATTATCGCTAAGAATTATTTAGTGGCTTCGGGGGATGTGACCATCAAGATAAATGAAGATAAAGAAGTTGTGGTTCCGGCAGGGGGTACCTTGCTGAATACCTTGGCAACACAAAATATATTTTTGCCATCGGCTTGTGGTGGAGGTGGTACTTGTGCTGAATGTCGCTGTCAGGTATTAGACGGTGGAGGGGAGATACTTCCTACAGAAACTGTACATTTTTCACGCAAGCAAGTCATCGATAACTGGAGATTAAGCTGTCAGGTTAAGGTGAAGGGAGATATGCACATCCAAATGGAAGAGTCTATCTTAGGCATTAAGAAATGGGAATGTGAAGTGGTTTCCAATCATAATGTGGCTACTTTTATCAAAGAATTTGTTGTCAAACTTCCCGAAGGAGAAAGATTAAACTTCAAACCCGGCGGATACATCCAGATTGATGTTCCTAAATACGATATTAAATATACCGATTTCGATATAGAAGAGCGTTTCCGTGGCGATTGGGATAAGTTCAGCATGTGGGATTTGGCGGTGAAAAACGATGAAGAAACCATGCGTGCTTATTCTATGGCTAATTATCCTGCCGAAGGCGATATAGTCATGTTGAACGTGCGTATTGCAACGCCTCCTTGGGATAGGGAAAAGAATACTTGGATGGATGTTAAACCCGGTTTGTGTTCTTCCTATATTTTCAATTTAAAGCCGGGAGATAAAGTGATGATTTCCGGTCCCTTTGGTGAATTCCATCCCATATTGGACAGCAAAAGAGAAATGCTCTATATTGGTGGTGGTGCAGGTATGGCGCCTTTGCGTTCGCATGTATTGCACTTACTGAACACCCTGAAAATCTCCGATAGAAAAATATCTTATTGGTATGGAGCACGCTCCAAAAATGAGATTTTCTATGAAGAAGATTTCAGAAAATTAGAAAAAGAATTTCCCAATTTTACTTTCCATATTGCATTGAGTGAGCCTCAGCCTGAAGATAATTGGACAGGCTATGTGGGCTTTATCCACAAAGTAATTTTAGATAATTATTTGGAAACTCATGATGCACCTGAAGACATTGAATACTACATGTGTGGTCCCGGTCCTATGGCAAATGCAGTAGAAAAAATGCTCTACAACTTAGGCGTTCCAAGAGAGATGCTGATGTTTGATGATTTTGGATGATTTTCGTAGTTTTTCTTCTTCGGAGCTTAGTTGATTGTAGGCATCCATTTGCTGAATTTCTTGCAAACGGGTCTGCACCGCAAAATAAGTCTGCCCTAAAGCAACTACTTTTTTAGAAGGGTCGGCATTTTGTACGATTAAATAGCAGGCATAGCGAGATAGTTTGCAACTTGGCATTTCCCTTTCTGCACTTGAACCTATTGGTACCATCTCGTTGGCTTCAACGATATGTTCAGAAGTATTGTGCCCACTGTTTTTACAGGCTTCAACAGCTTTGGCAATAACAGATGAGAAGTTTCTAAAATCTGTATATTCCAAGGTTTTGGCTAATTGTCTTGCCATCCAATACTCATTTCCGTTTTCGTCTGTATGTTTAATTTGCTCAAACAAACTTTCATTTTTTTTTGATATTTCTTTTTTCATAATAGGTTATTTTTAGTTGTAGTGGTTACCGTTACGGTGCTTGCAAAGATAAATGCTTTTGCTGGAAGTGACAAGTTTTCAACTTGAATATTGAATCATATATTTTTCACTTTATTGTCCACTAAGGATTGGTAAAAAACTCCACCACTTTCTCCGCCACAAACTCCCCATCCATAGCCGAAGAAGTAATTCCTCCGGAGTAGCCTGAGCCTTCACCCGCAGGGTATAAGCCCTTGATGTCGGGATGCTGGGCGGTGTTGGGATCACGAGGAATCCTGATGGGGGAGGAGGAGCGGGTTTCTACGCCTACAACAACTGCTTCATTGGTCAAAAATCCTTTCATTTTATCGTTGAACCTGAAGAAGGCTTCTTGCAAACGCTTGTAGATATGTTCAGGCAACCATTCGTGCAAATCAGTGGGTACTAATCCCGGCTGATAGGAATAAGCTGGTAAATCAGTAGATTGAATGCGTTTTACAAAATCGAGCATGCGCTGTGCAGGGGCTTGTATGCCTTTTCCGCCATTGGCGATAAATGCTGCATGTTCGATGTGTTGACGGTATTTTAAGCCTGCAAAAGCACCATATTGATGAAATGCTGCAGGTATATCTTCCGGCTGAATTTCTACCACCATACCGGCATTGGCAAAGGCTGAATCGCGCTTTGAAGAGGACATACCGTTGACTACTATTTCCTCTGTTCCCGTCATAGCCGGAATAATTTCACCACCCGGACACATGCAAAATGAATA
>CAZOUH010000060.1:0-7408 GCA_964582935.1 uncultured Paludibacter sp. | reverse complement strand
AAAAATAATCATTTTGTGCAAGATTAAACAAATATCCAAATAAATAATACAACGAACAACAGGGCAGGTAAGATATTGATTATTCTTAGTTGCTTGATTCCTAATATATTGATTCCTAAACCTATCAACAATATCCCGCCTACATTGGTCAAACCGTGTATGATGTCCGGTGTGAAAAATTGCGATGCTCCCATGGCTAAGAGGGTTATTCCACCTTGGAAAATCAGTAGAGGTATTGCGGAAAATGCCACTCCTATTCCAAAGGCAGAAGCTAAAATGATGGCAGAGAAAAAATCCATCAGAGACTTAGTCAACAATAAATCGGAAGACACGCCCGTCCCTTCTTGTATAGCACCTATGATGGTCATCGATCCGATGCAAAACAGAAGGAACGAAGTCACCAAACCTTCCGTAAATTGCTCATTACCAATTCTCATCTTGGTTTTTAGATAATCACCTAATTTATCAGCTGCTGACTCCACATTCAACCATTCTCCAACCAGCGCACCCAAAGCTACACTCACTACAACGATTAAAATGTGTTTTAGTTCAAAGACCATGGAAATACCAATGGCAATGGTAAACAGTCCGATGGCTTGAAAATAGATTGAAGTGAATCTTTCGGACATTTTCTTTTTAAACAAAATACCTATCGTTGCGCCTGCTATTACAGCAATTGTATTGACTATAGTACCGGTCATATGTAATTTTTTTCTATAAAATAACTGAGAAAACAGGCTGCTAAGGTAAGAATTTTTATGCATGCAGATAAGGATATTTTTTGTTACATTTGCAGTTCGCTATTTTTAATTGGCTGCTTTCTGATGAATTCATTCTTATATCGCATAGCTTCAACATATTATCAGCATCATCAAAACAAACTGAATGCGTTTACTTTTGTTTTTCCAAATCGACGCGCCGGTTTGTTCTTTCAAAAATACTTATCTGAAATTACAGAAAAACCGCTGTTTTCTCCCGAGATTATTACCATAGAATCTTGTTTCCTACAGGCTTCTAATTTGGAGTTAGCTGATAAACTCAGTAATCTTTTCAAACTTTATAAAATTTATAAAACCATCAGTCAGTCAAACGAAAGTTTTGATGCTTTTGCATTTTGGGGTGAGCTATTATTGGCTGATTTTAACGAAGTGGATAAACACAGGGTCAATGCACGCCAACTTTTCACCAACATCAGCGAGTTGAAGGAAATTGATACTTTCTTTGAAGTGTTTACTGAAAATCAAGTGCTTGCCATCCGTCAATTTTGGAAAGATTTTGAACCGGCAGGAAGGAATGAATCACGCGACCAATTTGTTGCTACATGGAGTATATTACATCCTATATATGAGCAGTTTAAGAAAGAATTGTTAAGTGAAGGTTTAGGCTATGAAGGCATGATTGCCAAATGGGTAACCGATAAACTTTTGAATAACGAGGAAATACCTTGGGTGCAGGATAGGCAATTTGTTTTCATTGGGTTTAATGCCTTGAATCCCTGCGAAAAAGTTTTGATGACGGAGCTGCAGAAAAGAGGACAAGCTGATTTCTATTGGGATTATGAAGCCCATGAATTGAGAGAAGACAATAATCCGGCTTCTTTGTTTTTCAAAGAGAATACCCATCAATTCAAATCAAAATATGAAATAGAACCGCAGGTTGAATCTCTTCAGGACAAACAGATTGAATTGATTGAAATTCCTTCGTCTGTTGGACAAACCAAACAAATTCATCACATCCTCAACGATTTATATCCGAAAAATGAAGAAAATTCATTCCTGGACACTGCGGTGGTGATTCCCGATGAAAATCTTTTGTTGCCTCTGTTGTATGCCGTTCCGGAACACATTGACAAAATCAATGTCACCATGGGATATCCGATGCAATTTACGCCGGTAGCCGGATTGATGGATCATGTTTTCGAGCTGCATAAAAGGAAAAAAAACATAGGCGGAAACATAAAATTTTATCACCGTGCTGTCTCCAATATACTAAACCATCAGTTTGTTGTCATGGTTTGCGGCGATCTCATTGAGGAAATCAATGCGCATATCCGACAACAAAACCTGATTTATGTTCCCATGGAAATTCTACAGGAACATGAATTATTGCGAGCTATCTTCCAAGCTGATATTGAGGCAGATACCTTATTAGACTATGTGCTGAATATTCTCAAATTACTGTATGGTGCCTGGCAAAAAATCAAAGAAAAATCAGCAGATTATCAATTAGAATCAGGTTTTTTATACCAATATCACATCACAGTCAATCGCTTGTCCGGCATACTGAAAACACAGCAACCGACAATCAGCATGCAGTTAGACACGATGATTAGCTTGGTAAAACAATTGACAGCAGGCATTACCATACCTTTCGTGGGCGAACCCTTAGAAGGATTACAAGTCATGGGAACCTTAGAAACACGCGGATTGGAGTTTGAAAATCTCATCATCAGTTCTTTCAATGAGGGCATTTATCCCAAGAAGAGTTTCTCCAATAGTTTTATCCCTTATAATTTGAGAAAAGGCTTTGGCTTACCGACTTACGAACATCAGGATGCCATTACTTCCTATAATTTTTACCGTTTGCTCCATAGGGCAAAACGTATATTTTTACTTTTTGATTCGCGCATTGATGGGGGCAATACCGGAGAAGTAAGTCGTTTTTACCATCAGCTGAAATACCTCTATCAACTGAACATGATAGAAAGGAAAGTAGCCTACAACATCAGCATTCGATCAACTGATGCTATTGAAATTCAAAAAGATGCCCGTATTTTAGCGAAACTTCATGCATTTTTAGATGCTTCTCAACAAGATACGGCATTGACTGCCAGTAGCATCAATACCTATATAAAATGTCCTTTGCAGTTTTATTTCACTTATATCGAAAAGATTCAGCCCATGGATGAACTGTCGGAGAGATTGGAAGCCAATGTTTTCGGCAGCATCTTTCACCGCGTTATTGCTCGATTGTATCAACCTTATATCAATCAAATCATCCAACCCGAATTATTGGATGTATTACTTAAAGATCAAAATACCATCAAATCGTATATTGCAGAGGCATTTGCACATCTTTTTTTCAAGATGCCTGCCGATAGTACGGTGGAATTGCGTGGCAACGAATTACTGATTGCACAAGTAATCTTTAAATACATCAAGGGAGTATTAGAAAGCGACAAGAAACATGCGCCCTTCACCTATATCAGCGGTGAAAAAAAATATACCTCAAGATTGAAAACGCGTTGGGGTGCAATCAATTTGAAAGGATTTATAGATCGCATTGATGCCAAAGAGGGATCTATCAGAATTATTGATTATAAAACCGGCAGCGGATCTCTTGAATTCAAAGATTGGTCAGATTTGTTTGCCCATGAGCCTGAATCCGGAAAACAGGCAGATCATGTTTTGCAGACTTTACTTTATGGTTATTTGTATAAGGGACAAACCGAATTAAAACGTATCACGCCGGCAATTATTTATACCAAGCATATTTTCAGTCAAGATTCCTCGCCACTGATAGTTTACAAGCCCGACAGGAACACCAAGCATGTCATTGATAACTACTTCGATGTGGAAGTGGATTTCCTTTCCGGACTGACTAACTGTGTAGAAGAAATTTTTGATCCGAAAATTCCTTTTCAACAAACACAATTACCCGATAGATGCAAGTACTGCGACTTCAAAAATATATGCAACAGATGAAAATTTTTTTTAGTATGTCGAAATTAAATCTTTCCTTTGTACCCGATTTCTCAAATTTTTAAAATCCAATGGGTAATTTTAATCATTAGAAGTTAAGATATCATCTGAAAAGAATAAAAGCGCAAAACAATTGCTTTGAAAATATATAACAAAAATGGCAAAATTAGTAGGTTCGATAGTAGTAGATATTGAGAAATGCAAAGGCTGTGATCTCTGTGTAGTCGCTTGTCCGACAGACGTAATTGCATTATCAACAGATGCAAATACCAAGGGTTATAATTTTGCATATATGATTAATCCTGAAGCATGTAACGGTTGTTCTGCCTGTGCAGAAGTATGCCCTGAATCATGTATAACAGTTTATAGAGTAAGAATATGAAGACAGGTTCTGAGGAAGTTATGTTGATGAAAGGCAATGAAGCCATTGCCCATGCAGCGGTACGTTGTGGATGCGACGGTTATTTTGGTTATCCGATTACCCCACAGTCGGAAGTGATGGAAACCCTGATGGAGTTAGCGCCTTGGAATACGACCGGTATGGTTGTGTTGCAGGCAGAAAGTGAGGTTTCCTCCATCAATATGGTTTATGGTGCTGCCGGTTGTGGCAAAAAAGCCATGACCTCTTCTTCCAGTCCGGGTGTCAGCCTGATGCAGGAAGGGATATCTTATATGGCCGGAGCTGAGCTACCGGCTGTTATTGTGAATGTGATGCGCGGTGGTCCCGGTTTAGGTACCATACAACCGAGTCAAGCTGATTATTTTCAAGCGGTGAAAGGTGGTGGACATGGAGATTACAAAATGCCGACTTTAGCTCCGGCTTCTGTGCAGGAAATGGCTGACTTCATGGTCTTGGCTTTCGACTTGGCTTTTAAATACCTTACACCCACGATGTTGTTGGCAGACGGCATCATCGGTCAAATGATGGAAAAGGTAGTACTTCCACCCTATCAACCCAGATTGACGGAAGATGAGATACGCGCCCAATATCCTTGGGCAACCTTGGGGAAGCCACATGATCAAAAGCCCAATTACATTACTTCTCTGGAATTGCTCAGTGAAGATATGGAGCACTTGAATCAACGTTTGCAAGCTCGTTATCGCATCATGGAAAAAGAAGAAGTCAGGTTTGAAGAAATTGCTTGTGAAGATGCGGATTATGTATTCGTGGCATTCGGTATCTCCGCCAGGATTTGTCAAAAGGCTGTCGAAATGGCTCGCAGCGCAGGTATCAAAGCAGGTTTGCTTCGCCCCATCACTTTGTATCCTTTTCCGGTTGAAAAGATTAAAGAGCTATCCAATCGTGTCAAAGGCTTTATTTCTATTGAAATGAATGCCGGACAGATGGTTGAAGACGTGCGATTAGCAGTAAACGGCAAAGTACCTGTTGAATTTTACGGTCGTATGGGCGGCGTTGTACCATCACCGGATGAAGTATTCAATGCCCTGAAAGATAAGTTGATTCGATAAATTGAAAAGAAATTATGAATGTTACAGATATAGTTAATCCGGCAAACTTAGTTTATAAAAAGAACTCAGTTTTAAATGATTTGCCCATGCACTATTGTCCGGGATGCAGTCATGGCGTGGTACACAAACTTTTAGGCGATATCATTGAAGAATTAGATATTCAGGATAAAACCATAGGTGTAGCTCCGGTAGGATGTGCAGTTTTTGCCTATAAATACTTAGATATTGATTGGCAACAAGCGGCACATGGTCGTGCTCCCGCTTTGGCAACTGCCATCAAGCGCTTATTGCCCGATCGCTATGTGTTTACCTATCAGGGCGATGGCGATTTGGCGGCCATTGGTAGTGCAGAGACCTTGCATGCCTGCAATCGTGGTGAAAATATCGTTATCATCTATATCAACAATGGGATTTATGGCATGACCGGCGGTCAGATGGCGCCAACTACGCTATTGGGCATGAAATCAACCACTTCCCCGCAGGGACGTATGTATGAAAGAGATGGCAACCCATTGGATATGTCGAAATTAGTAGCAGAATTGGATGGCGTTTGCTATGTAACCCGTCAGGCAGTACATACAGTCGGAGCAGTCAAAAAATGCAGAAGAGCCATCAGAAAAGCATTTGAATATTCAGCTTTAAACAGAGGAACATCCATCGTTGAAGTAGTATCTACCTGTAACTCAGGATGGAAAATGACACCGGATGGTGCCAACAAGTGGATGGTTGAAAATATGTTCCCACAATATCCTTTGGGAGATATAAAAGATACAATACAAACAGAGAAAAAATGACAGAAGAAATTATCATAGCCGGTTTCGGTGGACAAGGTGTGTTGTCGATGGGTAAGATATTGGCTTACTCAGGATTGGTACAAGGGAAAGAAGTGAGTTGGATTCCGTCTTACGGTCCGGAACAAAGAGGCGGAACAGCCAATGTAACCGTGATATTAAGCGATGAGAGAATCAGTTCGCCGGTACTGAACACCTACGATACAGCGATTACACTCAATCAGCCCTCTTTAGATAAATTTGAAAGCCTGATAAAACCGGGCGGTACGTTGATTTTTGATGGTAATGCCTTGCGCAGGATGCCCTCGAGAAAAGACATCAACATCTATCAGATCAATGCAACCGAATATTCCATAGCCCATAACGTCACCAAAACCATGAATATGATTATTTTGGGCGGGTTGCTGCAAGTCAAGCCGATTATTGAAGTCGAAAGTGTTTTGCTGGGATTAAAGAAAACGCTACCGGAACGACATCATCATTTATTGCCTATGAACGAACAGGCAATAAAAACGGGTATGGAATTGATACAGGCATTTACTGTTTGATCAGTTTCACCACCGCCCAATTATTTTTCTCCTGAAACGATTGCTTGAACAAGCCAAATTTGGAGGCTTCTTTTTCAAGAACAGGCATATCTTCCACATAAAAGCCACTGATTAGCAACACGCCGTTTGTATTTAAACATGCGGCGTATTGTTTTATATCCTGTAAAAGAATATTACGGTTGATATTTGCCAAAATCACATCGAAATAATTTCCTTTCAATGAACTTGCATCACCTTGTTGAACTTGAATATGCGAGGTGTTATTTTTTTGGATATTTTCGATAGAATTTTCAACACACCAAGAATCGATATCAATGGCAGTGATGCTGTTGGCACCTTTTTTAGCTGCCAATATTGCCAATACGGAAGTACCACATCCCATGTCCAATACATCCTTTCCGGAAAAATCTAAATGCAGCATTTCAGCTATCATCAAAGAGGTAGTTTCATGATGACCTGTTCCGAATGACATCTTAGGGTCAATCACAATAGCATACTTCGCATTCGGTAAATCTGTATGAAAAGAACTGTGTATCAAACATTTATCTTCAATCAGAATAGGTTCAAAATAATGCTTCTCCCAAGCTTCGTTCCAATTGATCTGTTCTATTTCCTGGTACTCAAAACTAACGGCATCTGCATATTCAAAAGTGTTTAACAGGCTTTCAAATGCCTCTTGACGAAAATCGTCTTTACGGATATAAGCGACCAACTGCTCCCCTACTCTTTCAAAACTTTCAAAGCCAATATCAGCCAAAAAAGAAGACAATAAATCACTGATGTATTCCTCTGCCGGTTTAAACCGAATGGTAAATTCCAAATAATTTGTGTGCATGCTGTAATTAAGTCAAACTGAATTTAATGAATATGCCTGCAAAGCTACAAGATAAAGATTAAA
>CAZOUH010000059.1:0-7434 GCA_964582935.1 uncultured Paludibacter sp. | reverse complement strand
CTACAATTCAAAACCTGATTTTTCCGGCAATATGCTTTCAAAGGAGGTTTCTAAATCTTGCATTACCTGTTCGTAGTTGCGAATCAATACATGATCGTTCAGGCAGATAAGTGAATATGACTGTTCCCTGATGGCTCGGACGGCTTGTTTGGATTTTAAAACCAATGGAAACATTTTGGTGTTTTGATAGGTGTTGTAGGGCATAAAATCAGAACTGCATATCTGCCATGTCCTGAATAATTCTTGCGTGTAATCGTTTTTATTCCTGAAGCGACTTTGAGCAGTTGAGAGTAACTCTTGTTCGCACTTCTCCCACACAGATTCAAATGTTTTCCTGAGGTAGGGTTGTGCATTGTGCGGCGTACGCAAAGTCACAAATTTACGATTTGCTTGTAGCAATTTGGTGAGTCTGCTTCTGCTTCCGTAAGATGGATCAAACCATTTGTCGTGGTCACGTTCCAATACTTCTTTTTTGTCAAAATGCCGATTGATAAGTTTGATGTTGTTTCGGAGCATTTTTTCATATTGAGAAAGTCCGTAGTTTGTACGAAATGCCGCAATGTCATTGGGGAGATTGTTCGTAAAAAAACGTGATTGTTCTATGGGGCTGATGATAAACATATCATCATTGAAATAGACGAAATGTTCTGCTAAATCCGGTATTTTATGCAGGTGTATTTCAATGGGATTAATATTAAAAACCGGTAAAAATTCCTGAGGAATAAAGTCTGTATGATTGACTAATCTTAGTTTTGGATGATGGATGTTCAGCCATTCGGGCTTCTGGTTAAAAGTGACAAAGTGGATATACCTTACCCATGGAGCAAATTTCTCGATACCACGGAACCAATATCTTAACAAACCATGGTCCCTGAAACGGGCTTCTGAAACTTCATTTTTAGTATTGTCAATTTTACCTGAATTGCGGGCGAATTCTGCTTTCCAGACCGGGTCATCCATATCCACCCACGTAATTACAAAATCTATGTTTCTCATTCTCAATTGAATATATTTTCTACATCCACTGATACACCCTTACCCAATCCACTTCCAATAAGCCTTCATCTCCCACTTCATCTTCAGGAATAAAAGAATTGAAAGTCATGGATAACGGCAAGGTAGGAATATTCTTGCTTACACTGAAAACCAATACATTGTTGATGTACCAATTCAGCTCATGGGCTGTCCACTCAAGCGTATAAATATAATATTGTGAAGGATCGATTCCTTTGATGCTGATTTCTTCTCCTTCTCCGTTATTGACGTAACCCATCCGGATCCCTGACCCATCGAAATGAAACACATTGATATGTGGATCTTTTTTCTCGCTCGCTAACCAAAAAGCATGATGAATTTTACCGGAACAGCGAAGTTTGGCTTTGAAAATTCCACGCTCCTGCTTAAAAGATTGAGTCGATTGAATGACATCAGACGTATAAGCAAAATGTTTTTCAGAAAAACCTTGAGTCGGATGCCAAGCCAATGCTTTGGTGGCTTCTCTGCGCGTTTGGATCTGTAAGACACTGTTGCCAATTGTAGTGTTAGAACCTGCGTTATTGGCTTGCTTTTCATTGTAAAAAGAATAATGCTGTGCCAATTGTTCGCTTTTGAAAAAAAAGCCGGAGTTCCAAGGTGACTTTTCAGATTCCTTTCGATAAAAATCATCGCTAAAGGTCAGATATGCAGGACGATTAGGTTTGTTCTTATTCGTAACATTCTTGAGATAAAAAGCCACATCAGGATGCTTTTTTAATGCTGCCAACTGACGCGAATGTTTTTTTTTCGCTTGTTTGGAAACAAGATTATACTCCGATAACAGCTTTTTGTATGCTGAAAGAGCTGCTGAAAACTGTAAGGTCTTCAGCTTTTCACTTGAAGTTAAAAAATCAATTTCTAACTTTTCGTAGCGTGCCGTAGGTTTTAATAAGCCTAATTGTCTTTTCCAAAATAGGTTCATGTTGTGTGAACTAAGAACGATTGACAAACTAAGAATTATGAACTAAGAACTAAGAACTATGAACGATACCGGACAATCATTTAGAATGATATGATTTCGTTCTTAGTTTTTCGCTCATCGTTAATTTAAGCATCTATTTTTGCATAAGTGGCATTTTCTTCAATAAACTGTCGGCGGGGCGCTACATCATCTCCCATCAACATAGAGAAAACGTGATCGGCAGAGGCTGCATTCTCAATGGTTACCTGTCGCAATGTACGCGATTCCGGATTCATGGTGGTTTCCCATAAACGAATTTCATTCATTTCCCCTAAACCCTTGTAACGTTGTATATTCACCGACCCTTCACTACCACCTCCGTATTTGTCCACAAAGGCTTGTCGTTGCAGATCATCCCAACAATACTCCTCAATCCTCCCTTTTTTACAGAGATAGAGTGGGGGAGTGGCGATGTACAAAAATCCTTGTTCGATCAGTTCTTTCATGTGCCTGAAAAAGAATGTCATAATCAAAGTCGCGATATGACTGCCGTCCACGTCAGCATCCGTCATGATGATTACCTTGTGATAACGCAATTTAGTCAGATTGAGTGCTTTGCTGTCTTCTTCCGTACCGATGGTTACGCCCAACGCAGTGTAGATATTGCGAATTTCTTCACTTTCTAATACCTTATGAGGCATTGCCTTTTCAACATTTAAAATTTTACCCCTTAACGGCAAAACGGCTTGAAATTGACGGCTGCGACCTTGCTTGGCAGTTCCGCCCGCAGAGTCCCCTTCGACTAAGAACAACTCACATCTCTCCGGATCTTTGTCGGCGCAGTCAGCTAATTTCCCGGGCAATCCACCGCCTGACAGTGGAGATTTACGCTGTACCATTTCACGTGCTTTGCGGGCAGCAGCACGAGCTGTTGCAGCTAAAATTACCTTTTCGACGATGATTTTGGCGGAACGTGGATTTTCTTCCAAGTAATTACCTAAAGCTTCTCCTACAGCCATATCCACAGACCCCATCACTTCGTTGTTTCCTAATTTAGTCTTGGTCTGTCCTTCAAACTGAGGCTCTGCCACTTTGATAGAAATTACGGCAGTCAAGCCCTCACGGAAATCGTCGCCGCTGACTTCTACCTTCACCTTCTCTAACATTTTGCTTTCTTCCGCATACTTCTTTAGCGTACGGGTCAAACCTCTCCGGAACCCCGCAAGGTGGGTACCTCCTTCAATGGTGTTGATATTATTCACATAAGAATGCACGTTTTCATTATAAGAAGTATTGTATGTCATCGCGATTTCAACGGGAGTGCCGTTTTTTTCCGTGACAATATGTATGACTTCGTCGATGAGTTTTTCACGCGCCTCATCAATGTACTCAACGAATTCTTTCAAACCCTCACTTGAAAAAAATGTTTCCGATTTAAAGGACCCATCTTCATGAGTGATGCGTTTGTCAGTCAATGTCAGGGTGATGCCTGCATTCAGAAACGCCAATTCTTTCAAACGATTTGAAAGAATTTCGTACTTGTAAACTGTTTCTGTAAAGATAGAATTGTCGGGCAAAAAGGTCGTTGTTGTACCTGTATGATCAATGCTGCCAATTACCTGTACGTCTTGTTTGGGAATGCCACAGGAGTATTCCTGCATATATAATTTGCCGTCGCGTGCCACTTCAACACGCATCAATGATGACAATGCATTAACACAAGAAACACCAACGCCGTGTAATCCTCCGGAAACTTTATAACTGTCTTTGTCAAATTTTCCTCCTGCATGCAGGACGGTCATGACTACTTCCAAGGCTGATTTACCTTCTTTTTCATGAAAATCGACCGGAATACCCCGACCATTATCAATCACGGTAATTGAATTGTTTTCGTTGATAATCACATCAATTGTGTCACAATGACCGGCCATAGCCTCATCAATCGAGTTGTCAATAACCTCATAAACCAAATGGTGTAACCCCTTGGTACTGATATCGCCAATGTACATGGCAGGACGTTTGCGTACTGCCTCAAGACCTTCTAAAACCTGGATACTGCTCGCACCATAAGAATCCCCATTCAGGATTTTTCCTTCTTCATTCATATTCTTTGTTATCTTGTTTAATTTCAAATGATTATAGTGAAGATACAATCATTTGAAATGACCTGTTATAGGATAAAATTTTTATGCTAAAAAAACATACAAATATAGCTAAAAAACTTGGATAAAAAATGTTTCACAGCTAATTAATTGCCCAAAATCGACTGCTTTATGATTATGAGCCGGTCCGGAGAATTGTTTAATAAAGAAAATCATGTACTTTTGCAGTTTGAGAGTAATCTTTGTGCACTATGATGAATGTGATTAAAAAAATACAATCAACAGGTGGGAAAACTGCTTTTTCGTTTGAATTGCTGCCCCCGCTAAAAGGGAATGGTTTGGAGAATGTGTATTACACCATTGATACCTTGCGGGAGTTTGATCCACAGTATATTAATATTACGACACACCGGAGTGAGTTGGTGTATCGTGAAAAAGGCGACGGGTCTTTGGAGCAGATTGCGCACCGACATCGTCCCGGAACGGTGGCTATTGCTGCAGCCATTCAACACAAATATAATATTCCGGTGGTACCACATATTATTTGCAGTGGTTTTACCAAAGAAGAAACGGAATATGCCTTGATTGATCTTCAAATATTGGGTATCAATAATTTGCTGTTGTTACGGGGAGATAAGGGCAAACATGAAGAGACCTATACGCCGACAGGACATTATTATGCTACTGATTTGCAGAAGCAGGTGAACACATTTAACCAAGGTGTTTTTTTGGATGGCACGAAGATGAATTCCGACGTGCAGCCTTTTTCTTACGGAATGGCTTGTTATCCTGAAAAACATTCGGAAGCGCCTGATTTAATGTCTGATTTGCATTATGCTAAAATGAAAGTGGATGCGGGAGCCGAATATTTGGTAACGCAAATGTTTTTTGACAACCAAAAATATTATGATTTTGTGGAAAAATGTAGGGAGATGGGCATTCAAGTGCCTATTATCCCGGGTATTAAGCCCATTACTTTAATGAATCAGCTGACGGTTTTGCCTAAAATTTTTCATACGTATATTCCGGATGAATTAGAAAAAGCATTAACCGCTTGCAAAACCGATGAAGCAGCTGTAGATGTGGGAGTTGAGTGGTGTACCCTCCAGGCGAAAGATTTAATGGCGCATGGTGTTCCCAGTATTCATTTTTACAGTTTGATGGCTACTGAAAGTGTAAAAAGAGTTGCGCAAGCTGTGTATTGATTCAGCCCATAATGTAAAATCAAAAAACTACACAAAACCTATTGTTTAGTTAAGAGAAAAGTCGTATATTCGCACAAATTTTTAGAATCAGAAGAAACATTTTCGTTACACTTTAAAAGTTATGGTTATGGAAGAAAAAACAAGATATTCGGATGTTGAACTGGAAGAGTTTCGTCAGATTATAAACGAGAAACTCGAGAAAGCACAACAGGATTATGAGATGCTGAGGAATGGCCTGACTAATCTTGACGGAAATGATGTGATGGATACTTCTCCTACTTTCAAAGTATTGGAAGAAGGAGCAGCTACGCTTTCAAAAGAAGAATCAGGACGCTTGGCTCAACGCCAGATGAAATTTATTCAGCATTTGCAGGCTGCGTTAATTCGTATAGAAAATAAAACTTACGGCATTTGCAGGGAGACAGGAAAACTCATTCCAAAAGAGCGTTTGAGGGCGGTTCCTCATGCTACGCTGAGCATAGAAGCTAAGTCTCAACAGAAATAATTGTCCATGAAATCTGCATGTTGATGTATCAAGTTCAAATTGAAAACCTTTAACATGTGCGTTTCATGTAACCATTATCAAACAAATTATCATCGTATGTAATTATGGGCGTTTCGGCAAAAGATTCAATAGGAAAGCTTTTGCCGAAATGTTGTTTAAACTGGAAGCATGTCTGTAACAAAAAAGTCATTATTGTTGATATTCCTCATCTTGCTCGTCGATCAAACCAGTAAGATTTACATCAAACTGAATTTCATGTTGGGTGATTCTATCCATGTTTTTAATTGGTTTCAGATTTATTTTATCGAAAACAACGGCATGGCATTCGGAATGGAAATCGTCGATAAGCTGTTTCTGACCATTTTCAGAATTTTAGCCGTAGGCGGATTGGCTTATTTTATTTATTTTTTAATCAAAAAAGAAGCACGTCACGGCTTTATTTTGGCTGTATCACTCTTGTTGGCAGGTGCTGCCGGTAACATCTTCGATTCGGTTTTTTACGGCGTTCTTTTTAGTGAAAGTACGCCTTGGCAATTGGCTGCTTTTATGCCTGAAGGAGGTGGTTATGCACCGCTATTTTATGGGAAAGTGGTAGATATGCTTTATTTTCCTTTGATAAAAAATACAGCCGGAGATACCATTTTTTTCAGACCTGTCTTCAATATCGCTGACTCTGCCATCACGGTTGCGGCAGGTATCATTTTGATTTTCTACAGAAAAGATTTGAATGAACACTTGGATTCCAAAAAATCTCAGAAACCAACCGAACAGGATGCATAGCAAAAGTGTGTTTGGATTGATAGCTGTTTTGATGCTGTTTCAGTTGGCTTGTAGCAGTCGCCCCGAAGGCGTGATGAGCCGCAGGGAAATGAGATCGTTTTTGGTTGATTACCATCTGTTGGAGGGTGTTCTTACGGCGCAAAGGATAGTGGAGGAAGATGTGAAAGATAATTATTACCAGGCTCTTTTTGAAAAACACGGGATTACCAAAGCAGATTTTGATTCTTCATTGGTGTACTATACCAAAAGTCCAAAAACATTCGAACGCATTTACGTAAGAGTAACTCATGATTTAGATGAAATTAAAGCTGATGTGACTACAGGCAAGTACTTTCCGGTGCTGCCGGACTCCATTCGACTGAAACCTGAATTGAAAAATATCTGGAGCTTGGATACTGCGTTTCATGTCAATGGAGATTCTTCCAAACAAAAATTATTTTTTACGATTAAGAATAAGAACCTACTTTCAAAAGATGTTTATTATTTATCTTTTAAGATAAGGGCTTTTCCTCATGATTCGATACAGTCCGGTTACACAAGTTTTCGAGTGCATTATGCTGATGGAGAAACGGATAGCTTATATCATGAAATATTGAATGACAGTATTTTAAAGCGTTACAAATATACCTTCGTCGCCAAAAGAAATTTTAAGATAGACTCATTAAGCGGGGTATTTTATAAAAATTTACAGGAAGCCGATTCTTTTTGTGTTTATGTTGATAGCATTGTCCTGAAACGTAAATATATACCATCTCTGCAAGACAGCATCAAATTGCAATTGGATACTGTCCCTGCAAAACAAGACAGCATTGCGGTAGCAACAGATACGCTTATTGTTCATCCGGATAGTGTAACAAGTAAAAAAGACACATTGTCCAAAAGAAAAGATAGTATCAACACAAAAGA
>CAZOUH010000058.1:0-7533 GCA_964582935.1 uncultured Paludibacter sp. | reverse complement strand
CCCATTATCCATTTTTTCTATACAAATGCTTTTAAAAACACAGTTTTTTATGTAGATTTGCAAACTTAAATCAGCTGCATAGAAAAATGGAAAAAAGACCAATTAAAAAAGCATTAGTATCTGTCTATCACAAAGATAATTTAGATACTATTATTCGGAAGTTACATGATGAAGGTGTTGAGTTTATCTCTACCGGCGGGACACAAACGTTTATTGAATCGTTGAATATCCCCTGCCGGGCGGTAGAAGAGCTGACCGGCTATCCATCCATCTTGGGGGGGAGGGTGAAAACCTTGCATCCTAAAGTATTTGGAGGTATCTTGTCGAGGCGAGATTTAACAGGAGACCAGGAACAACTTTCAACCTACGAAATTCCTGAAATCGACTTAGTAATCGTGGATCTCTATCCTTTTCAGGCAACAGTTGCTGCCGGAGCAGGAGAAGCCAATATTGTCGAGAAAATCGATATAGGCGGTATTTCTTTGATTCGTGCTGCTGCCAAAAACTATAAAGATGTTGTTATCATTGCTTCCCAACAGCAATACGAGCCATTCCTGAATTTGATTGCTGAAAATGGTGCCGAAACCACCACAGAAGAACGCCGTTGGTTTGCTAAAGAGGCTTTTGCCGTTTCTTCCGATTATGATACTGCCATCTTTAACTATTTCGATGCGGCTGAAGATTCGGCTTTCCGCTACAGTGAAAACAACGCCAAAGTCCTTCGTTACGGAGAAAATCCACATCAGAGAGGATTGTATTTCGGAGATTTTAATGAGATGTTTGAGCAGTTACAAGGCAAAGAAATCTCTTACAACAACTTGTTGGATATCGATGCAGCTGTCAATCTGATCAATGATTTTGATGACATCACCTTCGCCATTTTAAAACATAACAATGCTTGCGGTATTGCATCCCGCCCCAATTTGGTAGATGCTTGGAATGCAGCTTTAGAAGCTGACCCCATCTCTGCTTTTGGAGGTGTGTTGATTACCAATGCGGTGGTTGACTTAGCAGCAGCTGAGGAAATTAATAAAATTTTCTTTGAAGTGATTATCGCTCCGGATTACGATTTAGATGCGTTGGAAGTCTTGTCGCAAAAGAAAAATCGCATCATTTTAATCCTGAAAAATCCGCATTTAAAAGACAAGCAATTCCGCTCTTTGTTGAACGGAGTGCTGATGCAAGACAAAGACATACGCGTTGAGACAGCAGATGATTTAAAAGTGGTGACCGAAAAATCACCCACAGAACAAGAAGTCGAAGATTTGCTGTTTGCCAATAAAATAGTGAAACATACGAAATCCAATGCGATTGTCTTAGCGAAAAACAAACAGATGTGCGCGAGCGGTGTCGGACAAACATCTCGTGTAGATGCTTTGAAACAAGCCATCGAAAAGGCACATGCTTTCGACTTCGATTTACAGGGGGCAGTGATGGCATCCGATGCTTTCTTCCCTTTCCCCGATACAGTCACCATAGCAGCTGAAGCCGGCGTTACAGCCGTGATACAGCCCGGAGGCTCTATCAAAGACCAGGATTCCATAGACACCTGCAATGAAAAGGGCGTAGCTATGGTAACCACAGGATACAGACATTTTAAACATTAAATAGAATATTGTATATGGGATTTTTTTCATTCACCCAAGAAGTAGCAATGGATTTGGGTACCGCGAACACCCTTATTATTTATAATGATAAGATTGTAGTTGACGAACCATCCGTAGTGGCATTAGACAGGCGTACCGATAAATTAATCGCCTTTGGAGAAAAGGCGAGGTTGATGCAAGGTAAGGAAAACGAAGGCATACGCACAGTTCGTCCCTTACGCGATGGCGTGATTGCCGACTTCCATGCTGCTGAACTATTGATACGCAGCATCATCAAGATGATTCCTGCCAAAAACTTTCTCTTCACACCATCTTTGAAAATGGTAGTAAGCATTCCGTCAGGAAGCACAGAAGTGGAAATTCGTGCGGTACGCGATTCGGCTGAACATGCCGGCGGACGCGAGGTTTATATGATTTATGAACCCATGGCAGCTGCGATCGGAATAGGCATTGATGTAGAATCTCCTTCGGGATGTATGATTGTTGATATAGGCGGTGGAAGTACCGAAATCGCCGTGATTTCATTGGGTGGCATCGTCTCCAATAAATCCATCCGCATCGCCGGCGATGACCTGACTGCCGATATTGTAGAATATATGAGCCGTATGCATAATCTTAAGGTGGGTGAAAGAACAGCGGAAACCATTAAAATCAAAGTGGGTTCGGCTTTAACAGACTTAGAAGATCCGCCCGAAGACTACATCGTTCGCGGTCCGAACAGAATGACAGCCTTGCCGATGGAAGTGCCGGTATCTTACCAGGAGATAGCACATTGTTTGGAAAAATCCATCTCTAAAATTGAAGCTGCCATTTTAAGTGCCTTGGAACAAACACCTCCGGAATTGTATTCAGACATCGTTGAAAGAGGTATTTATCTTGCCGGTGGCGGTGCTTTGCTGAGGGGTTTGTCAAAGCGACTGACCGATAAACTGAATATTCAATTCCATATCGCTGAAGATCCTTTGAAGGCAGTTGCACGCGGAACAGGCATTGCTTTAAAAAATGTGGACAGATTCGGATTCCTGATTCGTTAAGCTAAGCGATCGGACTGCATAATTGCAGACAGAATTTTTTATGGGTACAAATGAGGAAACTATTTGCCTTCTTGGTTAAATATAGTGTGCTGATATTATTCATCATCCTTGAAATAATATCTTTCAGTATCATTGTTAATAATGACGGATACCGGCAAAGTGTTTTCTTTTCTTCCGGAAATACAGTCGTAGCTTCTTTGTACAACATCAACAATACAGTAGTCGAATACTTCTACCTGAAACAGGCAAACGAGGGCTTGGCAAAAGAAAATGTCGATCTGCAAAATGAATTGGCAACCCTTAAACTCAAGTTAGACACCTTGACGGCTTACCCCGCAGGTGCGCAGGCATCGTCGTGCGATCCCAACTTGGAAGTCACCTACATCCTCGCTAAAGTCATCAATAATTCAACCAACAAACAGTTGAATTACATCACCCTGAACAAAGGATTTCGCGATGGCGTCAGAAAAGACATGGGTGTTATCAACGAAGACGGGGTGGTAGGCGTAGTCTCGAATGTTTCTGAAAAGTTTGCAGTGGTAATTCCCATATTGAACCCCCGCATTCACATCAACGGAAAATTTGTAAAAAACGATTACAATGGATTCGTAAACTGGGACGGAATAGATTATCGTTTTGCAAAACTGAACGATATAGCCCGACATGTGGTTTTTTCGACCGGCGACAGCTTGGTGACCAGCGGTTATACCCATTCCTTTCCCGAAGGCATACTCATAGGTACTGTTGATGATTTTAATATTGATGAGAGCGATGCCTATTTTGATATTCGGGTGAGACTTGCCGTTAATTTCCGAACGCTTTCCTATGTCAAGTTGATTGATTACCTGAATCATGAAGAGCGGTTGAATTTAGAAAAGGAGACGAAATGAAAATGGTGCTGCAGAACATAGTCAGTTTTGTTGTGTTGGTCTTGGTACAAGTGCTTGTGCTGAACAACGTCCATTTTATGGGATACGTAAATCCTTATGTTTACATCCTTTTCATACTGCTTCTACCGGTTCACCTTTCGCGCCATTTTACTTTGATACTTGCTTTTGTTCTTGGATTAATCATCGATACTTTTTCCAACACCTACGGCATGCACGCATTTTCAACCGTCCTGATTGCCTATTTGCGGACATTTGCCATCAACTTATATGCTAATATCGAGGAAGATACCAATCCGATTCCCTCTTTCAAAGCCTTTGGTGTTTTCGCCTTTTCTAAATATGTGATTACTTTGGTATTCATCCATCATGCAAGTTTCTTTCTGTTGGAAATATTCAGCTTTGCCGAATTTGGTCATACTTTATTGAGAATCGTGTTTAATACCTTGATTACGACTGTTGTTTTACTTGGAGTCTGTGCCATGAAAAGAAAGTAGATATGCGAAACAACACATTTCAAGATAGAAGATGGGTTATTGCAGGAATCTTTTCTGTTATCTTGCTGATATATGTCATTCGACTTTTCTCTCTACAAATTATTGAGACAAAATATAAAATTGGTGCCGAAAGCAATGCCTTGCTGAGAAAAACAATTTATCCGCCCCGCGGGTTGATATACGATAGAAACAACACGCTTTTGGTGTATAACAGACCTGCTTACGACATTGCCATGATTCTTCGTGAGATAACAGATTTGGATACTTTGGATTTTTGCAGGACCTTGAACATCACAAAAGATTATTTCTGCGAACGCATGGCAGAGATTAAAGACCGAAAGAAAAACCCCGGATTTTCCGGTTACACACCTCAGATTTTTATGACCCAGTTGTACGCAGATGAGATTGCCAATATACAACAGAATATTTATAAATATCCCGGATTTTACATCCAAAATCGTACTTTAAGAGAATATACTTTCCCTTATGCAGCCCATGTTTTTGGGAGTATCGGAGAAGTGTCTAAAAGTGATATAGAACGGGATGCGTATTATCGTCAGGGAGATTATTCCGGTCGCGACGGGGTGGAACTTACTTATGAAAAGCATTTGAGGGGTGAAAAGGGGGTTGAAATATTGTTGCGTGATTCGAGAGGACGCATCCGGGGAAAATACCGGAATGGAGATGCTGATGAAGCATCGGTAGCAGGTAAAAATCTCACTTTAACGATTGATATCCAGCTTCAAAAACTTGGAGAGGAATTGTTGAACGGAAAGATTGGCAGCATAGTCGCCATTGAGCCACAAACCGGTGAAATTTTATCCATGGTGACTAATCCGGGATATGATCCATCAATCTTAGTAGGACGCTCTCGTTCAAAAAACTACACGGCTTTGGTCAATGATCCCACCAAACCTTTGTTGAATCGCGCCACGCTTGCACAGTATTCACCCGGCTCTACATTCAAACCTATCCAGGCTTTGGTCTGTCTTCAACTTGGGGGTATCGACGAACATACCCGTTTTCCTTGCAACGGAGAAAACTCGACACCCATCCGCTGTTCTCATTACCACGGTTCTCCAGTGGGTTTGTTGAACGCCATCGAACAAAGTTGCAATCCCTATTTCTGGCAAGCCTTCAGGGCTACCTTGGAAAAAGATGGCTACGGAGAGAAAAATGCGTTATTCAAAGACAACTACCAGGCATGGATGGATGCATTGTACAGCTTCGGTTTCGGACATAAATTTGAAGACAGTGATTTGTTCGAGCATGTTAAAGGCAATATACCGACTCAGAGTTATTTTAATCGTTATTTTGGTGAAACCGGATGGCGGGCTTTGACCATCAGGTCATTGTCAATCGGACAAGGTGAAGTGTTGGTTACGCCTTTGCAGTTAGCCAACGTCATGGCAATCGTAGCTAATCAGGGATATTACATCACCCCACACCTCAACAAAAGTGATACGATGCTGCTGAGAAAGCATGTCACAGCAGTCGATTCAAGTCATTTTTCTGTAGTAACGGAAGGTATGTGGCGGGTATTTGAATACGGAACCGGCAGGTATTATAAGATACCCGGCTTGGATATGTGTGGAAAAACCGGCACGGTGCAGAATAATTTCGGTAAAGACCACTCCTTGTTTGTCGGCTTTGCCCCACGAGAAAATCCTGCCATCGCCATTGCTGTGGTGGTAGAGAATGCAGGCTTTGGTGCTACTTGGGCTGCACCGATGGCAAGCTTGATGATGGAACAATATTTAAAAGGAAAAGTCGAAAGACAATATCTTTTCGACAGAATGACAACCTCCATACTTAATCCTGATGTACAAAAGAGATAGCGTAACATATTCCATCGATTGGTTGGTGCTTCTTTTATACCTCACCTTGGTAATTTTAGGGTGGTTCAATATATATGGCGCCAGCTACGACTTGGATCATGAAGGGAGCATGTTTAATTTTGATTTCAGGGCAGGCAAACAGTTTGTCTGGATCATCACAGCCTTTGTGATTGGCGGAGTCATTTTACTCTTAGATTTCCGGTTTTTTAATTATTTCGCCTATTATATTTATGCAGCAACCATGCTGCTGTTGCTTGTCACCATCTTTATCGCACCCGAAATAAAAGGCTCCCGATCTTGGTTGGTGATGGGACCCATAAGCATTCAACCAGCTGAGTTAGCGAAGGTTTCAACCGCTTTAGTCCTGGCGAAATGGATGAGTCGTTATAATTTCAAGATGAAAACCTTGCGCGATTTCATTCCATTGCTTTTCTTTATTTTACTTCCTTTCGGATTGATAGTATTACAAAAAGAAATGGGTTCAGCATTGGTCTTTATGGCATTTCTGTTGGTACTTTATAGAGACGGAATGAAAGGAGTTGTCTTGTTGATGTTGACAATGTTCATCGTGTTGTTCATCGTGGTCTTGAAATACAGCACTACGCCCATTGTAAACGGTGAAGGTACCTGGGGTATGGTGTTGGCGATGGGCATCGTTCTGATTGCCCAGTTTATCTATGCCTTCTTTTTCAATCGTCATAAAAAAGAAGCATGGATATTGGCTGGGGGTGTGGTTTTACTGACCTTAATTGCTATTGTACTGAACAGATGGTTTGTAGTAAATTTTGATTCTGTCGCGATGGCAATAGCCGGTATCACCACGCTCTATTGGTTGATAGTGGAACTCATCAAGCGTTACAAAAAATATCTTTTCCCGGCGTTTATGACTTTAGTATCCATCGGATTTTGCTATACTGCCGATCAGATATTCAATCGGGTGTTGGAGCCTCATCAGCAAATAAGAATCAAGATTCTGTTGAACATGGAAGACGATCTGATGGGTGCAGGCTACAATGTCAATCAGTCCAAAATAGCCATCGGGTCAGGCGGCTTTTGGGGCAAAGGATTTTTGAACGGCACCCAGACCAAGCTGAAATATGTGCCGGAGCAGGATACGGATTTTATCTTTTGCACCATAGGAGAAGAACATGGTTTCATCGGTTCCGTGTTTGTGTTAATCCTCTATTGGTGGCTGCTGATGCGTATTTTAGCCATTGCAGAAAGACAAAAAGAAGCCTTTCATCGCATTTATGCTTACGGTGTAGCCAGTCTGATGTTTTTTCACGTCATGATTAATGTAGGCATGGTCTTAGGCGTGATGCCCGTCATCGGCATTCCCTTGCCATTTTTCAGTTATGGCGGCTCCTCCCTGTGGTCCTTCACCATCTTATTGTTTATCCTATTGAGGTTAGATGCTTCGCGGATGGAGCGGAGGTAAAGGTAGAAGAGTTGATTTCAATATCGGAAAGAGAAACTACAACTCTTTACATATCAGCAATTATATCTTTCAAAAAAAAGACCTATCTTTGCACATTGCTTCTATCAATGAGCAAAGACAAGTTTGTCATTATAAAATAGATTAATTATCATTGAATTATAAAACATCATGAGTCCCATAAATGAAGCTTTAATCATTACAGCCGTTGGTATGATAACGGTTTTTTTTATAC
>CAZOUH010000057.1:0-7568 GCA_964582935.1 uncultured Paludibacter sp. | reverse complement strand
GTCGCTATGGCGGATTGAAACAATTGGACGGATTAGGTCCTTCAGGTGAAACCATTATGGATTATTCCATTTACGACGCTCTTAAAGCAGGCTTTGGCAAATTAGTTTTTGTAATAAGAGAAAGTTTTGAACAAGATTTCAAAGAGATTGTAGTCAACAAATTCAAGGATTTAGTGGATGTCGAAATCGTGTTTCAAGATATTTCGGATATACCAGCTGATTATACTTATCATCCTGATCGAGAAAAGCCTTGGGGAACAAACCATGCTGTTTTAATGGGAAGAGATGTGATTCAAGAACCGTTTGCTGTTATCAATGCAGATGATTTTTACGGTCAGGAATCTTTTCGGGTCATCGCGGACTTTCTGCGCAGCGTTGCCGGCAAACAAAACGAATATTGCATGATCGGGTACCACGTCGGAAATACCCTCTCTGAAAGTGGTTCGGTGAGTAGAGGAGTTTGTGTGGTTGATCAAAATGGTTATTTAGAAAATATAGTTGAACGCACCCATATTGAGGAGAAATCCGGTACTATTTTCTATTTGGATGAAAAAGGAGAAGAAGTGTCGATTTCTTCTCATACACCGGTTTCAATGAATATGTGGGGTTTTACGCCGGATTATTTTGATTATTCATGGGAGATTTTCAAAAGTTTTTTGAAAGAAAAAGGTCAAGAATTGAAATCGGAATATTATATACCACTTGCTGTCAATGAATTGATTGTCCAGGGCAAAGCAAGTTGTAAGGTGTTAGATACAACATCTAAATGGTTCGGGGTCACTTATTCGGAAGACAGACCACAAGTCGTTTTAAAAATCAATGAATTAGTACGCAAAGGAGTGTATCCCTCACCTTTATTTAAAGCATAAAAACATGTCGAAAGTATTAGTGACCGGTGGCACCGGCTATATTGGATCGCACACGGTTGTCGAACTGATCAACGAAGGTTTTGAAGTTGTAATTGTCGATAATTTATCCAATTCAAATATTGAGGTATTAGATGGTATTGAAAAAATAACCGGCATTCGTCCTGTTTTTGAAAATATTGATTGTGTAGATTATGTGGCGATGGATAATTTTATTGATAAACATGGGGATATCGATGCCATCATCCACTTTGCAGCCAGTAAAGCAGTTGGCGAATCAGTTGAAAAACCGTTGCTTTATTATCGCAACAATTTAGTTTCTTTGATCAATCTGTTACAGCTGATGCCTGTACATAAAATCAAACATGTTGTTTTTTCATCATCCTGTACTGTTTATGGACAGCCGGATGAATTGCCTGTTACCGAAAAGGCACCCATCCAACCGGCATTATCACCTTATGGAAATACCAAGCAAATCAGTGAAGAAATTATTCGTGATACGATTCACTCGAATCCGGACAGTTACCGAAGTGTTGTGTTGAGGTATTTTAATCCGATCGGTGCACATGCTTCCGGAGAAATTGGAGAATTACCCCTTGGGGTACCGAATAATTTACTGCCTTTCGTGACGCAGACTGCTATCGGCATCAGGAAACAATTGCAGGTTTTTGGTGATGATTATAATACGCCCGACGGTTCGTGTATCCGCGATTACATCCATGTGGTAGATCTTGCTAAAGCCCATGTGATAGCTGTAAAGCGTATGTTGGGAAATAAATCAAAAAGAAATTACGAAGTTTTCAACTTAGGTACAGGACGCGGTTTGTCGGTACTTGAGATTATCAAAACTTTCGAACAAGTCAACCAAGTGAAGGTTCCTTATAAAATTACAGGCAGAAGGGAAGGAGATATTGAACAAGTGTGGGCTGATCCTACCTATGCCAATGAAGTGTTGGGATGGAAAGCCGAAGAAACCGTCGAAGACACCTTGCGTAGTGCCTGGAATTGGGAGTTGAATTTGGCTAAACAGAATAAGAATTAATCGGACATTAGATTTAAAAATATAAGTATGGAAACACTTTATCCATTGAAGTTCACTCCTATTTTAAAAGACAAAATTTGGGGAGGAACTCAGTTACAACAATTATTTAGAAAGATTTCTGCCTCCGACAAATTAGGGGAAAGTTGGGAACTATCAGGATACAATGATGACTTGTCGGTAGTTAAGAATGGAGCTTTTGCCGGTAAAAACATCATGGAGCTGATTGAAATCTATAAAGATGAATTGGTTGGCAAACAGATATACGATCGTTTTGGTAATCAATTCCCGCTGTTGTTCAAGCTTATTGATGCCAATGACGATTTGTCTATTCAAGTACATCCGGATGATGAAGTTGCTATGGAGAGACATCAGTCTTTTGGCAAAACGGAGATGTGGTATGTGATTGATGCAGTGCCCGGAGGTGAGTTGATTATTGGATTTCTGCAAGACACCACGAAGGATGATTACCTTAAAGCCTTGGAAGAAGGCAGGTTGGATGATTTGCTCCAAAAAGTAAAAGTCAATACCGGTGATGTGTTTTTTATTCCTGCCGGTCTTGTCCATGCCATTGGCAAAGGTGTTGTTTTAGCCGAGATTCAGCAAACCAGCGATTTGACGTATCGCATTTATGACTATAAAAGGGTCGATGAATTTGGTAAAGAAAGGCAGTTACATACGAAGGAAGCCCTTGATGTAATTGATTTTAGTGCTACGGGAGATCCCAAAACTGTATATTCTAAGTCAATCAATGAATTAGCCACATTGGTGAGTTGCGAGTATTTTACGACTAATATCGTGCGCTTCAACGAACCATTCAACAGGTTTTACGGTAAACTCGATTCTTTTGTGGTCTATATGTGTATGGAAGGCGATTTTGAAATCAGTTGCAATGGGGACACAATCGCGGTGCAAAAAGGAGATACCGTCTTAATTCCGGCTTCTGTTGCAGAGGTTGAATTGCTACCACAAGGCGAAGTGACGCTGTTGGAAGTGTATATCAATTAAGGAGCAATTTTTTTATCCTGATAGTCATGGATAAATTGCTGAAATACAAATACATCTTCAAATCCTGATTCGGATTTTATCCAGTTAGCCAATTTGGTTTTGGTGAAGTTTTCTTTGGTAAACATGTTGATGCTGGCTTTGTTACCGGCAGCGATGTGACAGTATAATTGATTTATTTTCAAGAAACCGAATACATAAGCTTCTACCAATTCCAAGGCAGCTTTTGCAAACCCTTTGCCTTGGTATTCAGGGGCGACAAATAATCCTAACGCAATGCGACTGTGATGTATGTCGAAATCGAACAAATCGACTGTACCGACTGTCTCTCCGCTTGACTTAGCAACCATCATCATGCGCAGTTGCCCCATCTCATAAATATTAGCATTGATTTGACTGATGTATTCCTTAAGTGCGAATTTTGAATAGGGCTGTCTGGTATTACCGGTTCCCCAAAACAAGGGCATATTTTCCCAGACATATAAAACCTCTAAGTCTTCAGGCTCTACTGCCCTCAATATTAATGTGTTGTTTTCTAATGACATGTCAACCGAAAATTGATTTAAAGAATCCTTTTTTCTTTCTTTTTTGTTGATTGATGAAATCTTTTCCTGCATAGGGAGTAAATAAAGCTTCTAAGTTGTACTGCTGTTCAGAAGCAATCATCTGGTATATAACACCCCAATCCGGCAGTCCTCCTAAGTTGCTGTTGTCGATAAACAAATCGGCTTTTATCTTCCGCGCTTCTTGATGTTCAGGTTTTTCTTCCGGATAATTGGCGTTGACAGCGTAAAACTCCAAACCCCTTTTTCGACAAAATTCTACCGCCTCTTCTAATTTGTCACCTTCACGTACAGTCCATAAAATCAACCTGTATTGAAAGTCTTCTTGAATCTTTTTGAGCGTAGCGATTGCAAAAGGAATTTCCCTGCCCATATCCGGATATTCATGGGTAACAATTGTTCCGTCAAAATCTACAGCGATGATCATTGTTTTTAGTAGTTAGTAGTTAGTAGTCAGTAGTTAGTGCTCATTATTAAACCATTACACAATTTTAAAGTCTCCTTTGGGGATTTAGGGGACTATCTTTAATTCCGCCATCATCTTCACCTTTGCGGGTTTGCAAAACAGCAGTGCGATGGCTGCAATGCCTGCAAGGATAATCATATTTTGCGAATGTAGCAAAAAAAAGCATAATATTCCAAGCAGAAAATCCGCACCAATAATAGTGAGTCTGATTATAGAAGCTTTTCTATATCTGTTTAGCTTTTCGGCAACATCTTCCAATTCAGCCCATTGTTTGGTTTTTTTGTTGAAAATGGCCAAGGAGAGCGGAATCGAACTGATAATTAAAAGAATCAGAACAGATGAAATAGCAATTCCGGCTTGACTTTTTTCGTCGATTACGAATCCGGAACGAAACAATAAAAAACCTATTACAGCCACTGCGATAGCAGCAACATAAATCAGATAATAGGCAATTGTCAGTTTTTTTAGAGTCTGTTTCATGTTCTGTTTTATTTAATAACGCTTGAAAACTCAATTCGGTTCGTGATGGATCTACCCAAAGTGATTTCATCAGCATATTCCAACTCATCGCCAATGGCTACACCTCGAGCAATGGTTGTGACGCGCACCGGGAAAGCTGCTAATTTCCTGTAGATATAAAAATTGGTTGTATCCCCTTCCATGGTTGCTCCCAACGCCAAAATAATCTCTTTAATTTCCTCTTTCCCAACTCTTTCTATCAAGCTGCTAATTTCAATATCAGAAGGTCCTATGCCATCCATGGGCGAAATAATACCACCCAACACATGATATAAACCTTTGAACTGCTGGGTGTTCTCTATGGAGATAACATCTTTGATATTTTCTACTACACAGACAGTTGCGTGATCACGTGCCGGATTTGAGCAAATATCACAAATGTCGGCGTTGGCAATATTGTGACAAACGCGACAATATTGGATTTCCTTTCTCAACCGGACAATGGCATCTCCAAACTTTTCAGCATCGGCTTCGCTTTTTCTCAGTAGGTATAGACACAGGCGTAAAGCGGTTTTTCTTCCAATCCCCGGAAGTTTTGCAAACTCATTGACGGCGTCTTCTAAAAGAGAAGATGGATATTGTTGTTGATTCATCTGATGTCTAAAAATTCACGCACAAAGGTACATGATTTTCTTTAATATTGATATCTTTGCGGAGTGGAGCATCCATTCCTTTAGAAAGCTGCTAATTTCTTAGGTGTCTTTAATGATAATTTTTTAAAGAACGCCATTATTTTTGTGTCAACGGCTACTTTGCTGTTTGCCTTGACCATGTGGATGACGGACGATAATAGTTTTGCAATATTTGGATTGATAGCCTCGATTGCCCTCATTACTTTTCTGATTGGAACGAAATCTCTGAAAGACCGGAAAATCGACTGAAGTTTGAACCGATTTTGTAGATGACAATTTTTCACGTCTAAGCCTTTTGTAACTGAAAGATTTATATTATCTTTGCAGTCCGTTTATTATCCCGGTTTAAAAACATGTTTTTCATCGAGTTAATTTTCTCTGTTCGTGCCGATTAGCCTCTTTCGAGCAGGGAGATAAAAACTGATTGAGAACAGTAATTATTGAATTAAAACAAAAAACATTTTTAAAAAGTGGATACTTTAAGTTACAAAACCATTTCTGCCAACAGAGCGACTGTGCAGAAAGAATGGGTAGTTGTGGATGCTACCGATATGGTGTTGGGACGTATGGGATCAAAAGTTGCCAAACTTTTGCGCGGGAAATACAAGCCCAATTTCACCCCTCATGTTGACTGTGGAGATAATGTCATCATTATAAATGCTGATAAAGTTGTGCTGACAGGTAACAAATGGACGGATCGAATTTATTACCGTCACAGTGGTTATCCGGGAGGACAGCGTGAATCTACTGCTGCCGAATTGATGGCTAAAAATCCGGAGAAATATATTAAAAAAGTTATAAAGGGTATGTTGCCAAAAAACAGGTTAGCAGCTAAAATTCTTGACAATTTATATGTCTTTGCCGGTCCCGACCATAACAAACAAGCCCAGCAACCCAAAACAATCGATTTAAACGCACTTAAATAATCAATATGGAAGTAGTAAATGCCTTAGGAAGAAGAAAAGCTGCAGTGGCACGCATTTATGTGAAAGAAGGAAAGGGTGTAATCACCGTTAATAACCGTGAGCTGAACGCCTATTTCCCGTCACCTATTTTACAATATATTGTCAAGCAACCCTTGAACAAATTAGGTGTGGTTGAAAAATATGATATCAAGGTAAATCTTGATGGAGGAGGTTCCAAAGGACAAGCGGAAGCATTGCGTTTAGCCATTGCTCGCGCCTTGGTGAAAATTAATCCGGAAGACAAGTCCGCTTTGAAATCAGAAGGTTTCATGACACGTGATCCACGCGAAGTGGAACGTAAGAAACCCGGTCAACCGGGAGCTCGCAAGAGATTCCAGTTCTCCAAACGATAAATTTATTGACTATTTGATGATTGTTTTTTGACAATTAACAACTAACAATTAACAAATAGGGTTTAGTATCTAAATTTTCGGGACTCACGATATCCATATTAATGACTACCCGAAGATTGATTTTAAAAGAAAGTAAACAATATAACAATTAACAATGTCAAGAACTAATTTTGAACAATTATTAGAAGCAGGATGTCATTTCGGACACTTGAAACGCAAATGGAATCCCGCTATGGCTCCTTATATTTTTATGGAGCGCAATGATATTCACATCATTGATTTACATAAAACTGTTGCTAAAATTGATGAAGCTGCTGCCGCAATGAAATCCATTGCTAAATCAGGACGCAAGATTCTGTTTGTTGCAACTAAAAAACAGGCTAAAGAAGTAGTTGCGGAAAGAGCAAAAGTCGTAGGAATGCCCTATATCACTGAACGCTGGGCAGGCGGTATGTTGACTAACTTCCCGACTATCCGTAAAGCTGTTAAAAAAATGTCCACCATCGACAAGATGTCGGTTGACGGTACGTTCGAGAATATCTCTAAACGCGAAAAACTTCAGATTTCCCGCCAACGCGAGAAATTAGAAAGGAACTTGGGTTCCATTGTGGACATGACACGTCTTCCTTCTGCTATTTTTGTAGTGGATGTGATGAAAGAGCAAATCGCGGTAAGAGAAGCACAACGCTTGGGTATTTTGGTGTTCGCTATTGTCGATACCAACTCCAATCCAAACGGAATTGATTTCGTAATTCCTGCCAATGATGATGCTACAAAATCTATTGATGTGATTGTAACTGCTTTAATTAATGCGGTACAAGAAGGTTTGGAAGAACGTAAGGTTGAAAAAGTGGACAGTGCCGATACATCGGAAGATTCTGAAGGAGTTGTTGTGAAAGAAAGAAAACAACGTGTTTCAAGGCGCCCAAGAACTCAAAAAGAAGATGAAGATGCTTTAAAAGCCAATGTAGTGAAGAAATTTGCTACGGATGATGAAGACTAAAATTATTTACTATTTACTATGTACAGTTTACTGTTTTTAATGGTAGATTGTAAATGGTAAATGGTACATAGTAAATAAGAATTATAAACATTAGACAATTTTAAAAAACAGATATTATGGCTGTAACGATGGCAGATATTTCGAAATTGCGCACCAT
>CAZOUH010000056.1:0-7578 GCA_964582935.1 uncultured Paludibacter sp. | reverse complement strand
CGTCGCCAAATTACAGATAGAGAAGGCGGAATCCAAGGTTTCTTGTTTGCTCCGAACGAACAAAAGATCATCTTGGTGGCTGAGGTAAAAGTAAAAGATGCCATTGAAGATATTTATCCTGATTTACCCTTGGCTTCCGGCAGGTTAATCGACGACTTGATGTACAAACACTGGGATGAATGGGTGGAAACTGCTCCGCATCCTTTGGTAGCTGATTTCGACGGACATAAGATATCCAATGAAATAGACTTGTTAGCAGGCGAACCCTATGAAAGTCCGTCCAAGCCCTTTGGAGGCGTAGAGGAATTAGCCTGGAGTCCGGATGGTAAAACCATCGCCTATACTTGTCGTAAAAAAACCGGAAAAGATTATGCAATTTCTACCAATACGGATATCTATTTTTACGATTTGCAGGAGGGCAAAACAACAAATATGACGGAAGGCATGATGGGTTATGATGTGAATCCTAAGTTTTCTCCGGACGGCAAGTATGTAGCATGGACGAGCATGGAGCGTGACGGCTATGAGTCGGACAAGGAGCGGCTCTTCATCATGCATTTAGAAACAGGCGAAAAACAGGATTTATCAACTGATTTCGATCAGAGTGCAGGGTCCTTGTCATGGTCAGACGACAGCCAAAGCATTTACTTTGTGAGCGTATGGCATGCCGTTACTCAAATTTACAAAGTCGATATAAACTCAGGCAAAATCACAAAAATCACAGATGGTGTACACGATTATCAATCGGTTCAATATGCAGGCAATCAACTGATCGGCATCAAATGCTCCATGAGCAAACCGCATGAGATATACGCCATTGATCCCACAAGCGGTGAAGAAACCGAACTTTCCCATGAAAACAAATCCATTTTGGAACAATTGGAAATGGGAAAGATTGAAGAAAAATGGGTAACAACAACCGATAATCAACAGATGCACATGTGGGTGGTGTATCCGCCGCATTTTGATCCAAATAAAAAATACCCGACCATCCTGTATTGTCAAGGCGGACCGCAATCTCCGGTCAGTCAGTTTTGGTCGTACCGCTGGAATTTGCAATTGATGGCTGCCAACGGCTATATCATTGTAGCACCCAATCGCAGGGGTTTGTATGGTTTCGGACAGGAATGGTTGGAGCAAATCAGCGGCGATTATGGCGGACAAAACATGAAAGATTACCTGACTGCCATTGATTATATGGTTGAAAAATCCTATGTGGATAAAGATAGATTAGGCTGTGTAGGTGCGAGTTATGGTGGTTTTTCAGTGTTTTGGTTAGCCGGTCATCATGAGAAACGTTTCAAGGCATTTATCGCTCATGCGGGTATTTTCAATTTGGAACAGCAGTATTTGGAAACCGAAGAAATGTGGTTTGCCAATTGGGATATGGGCGGCGCATACTGGGACAAGGACAATGCAGTTGCGCAACGTACCTATGCTACATCACCACATCGCAGGGTTGATCAATGGGATACACCGATTTTGGTCATACACGGAGAAAAAGATTATCGCATCTTGGCATCGCAAGGCATGGCAGCTTTCAATGCGGCGGTGTTGAACAATGTACCCGCTCAGTTGTTGATTTATCCGGATGAAAACCATTGGATCACCAAACCACAAAATTCGATTTTATGGCAAAGAACATTTTTCGGTTGGTTAGATAAATGGTTGAAATGATGTTTTTATACAAAAAATCATGTAAATTTGTATCTTGCTTGCAACTTTTTTAACCCATTAATCATCATTAGCATACATGTCTGAAAAACGCTTCGACGAGGAACTGAAGATCGTAGATGCAGCGAAGAAAGGAGATGCGAAAGCTCAGAAGTTAATCTATGAGCGCTACGCACCTGTCATGATGAGCGTGTGTTGGAGGTATGTCGGAGATAAAGAGACTGCAAAAGATATGTTGCAGGACGGCTTCATCAAGCTGTTTTCAAAATTAGACATGTACGCCGGAACCGGAGCCTTTGCAGGGTGGGTAAGAAGGGTTTTCGTTACCACTTGCTTGGAATATCTGAGGCAAAAGAGCGCTTTGAAAATGAGTAATCCTATTGATGATGTGGGATATAATATCCAGCACCAGGAAGTCTCGGTTATCGATAAGATATCTGCCGATGAATTGATGGACTTGATTGCAGATATGCCGGATAATTTCCGTACAGTTTTCAACCTGTATGTCATTGAGGGTTATTCACATGCTGAAATAGCAGACCTCATTGGGATAACAGAAGTAAATTCAAGAACCATCTTTCTAAGGGCGCGAAAATTTTTACAACATGCAATAGAACTTTTACAAGATAATGAAAAAAGAAACTTACAATCAGGCACCTGATCCTTTCCTTAAACAGATCAAAGACAAGCTGGAACATCATTCCATGCCTGTAGATGATCATTTATGGGAAAGTATTGAGAAGCATATTCAGCCGTCCAAGCCGCTGATTCCGGCATGGTTATATGTTTCTGTGGCTGTGGCTGCCGGATTGGCATTGCTGATTTCAGTCGGAAATTTCTTTTATTTTCAAACCAATGAGACAAATTTGATTGAAAAGACAGCGCAACTTCACATCGAATCTGAACAAGTCGATAAAACTGCTGAGCCAATCACCCAAGTGGAAATCAATTCCTCTGAACAAACTTTAATTGTATCAAAGGAAACAGCTGCAAAAGCGCAAAACAGTACAAAGCAAACTGCTAAAAATGACCTTTATGCAGACAATGCTCAAGGAGCGGATACAAAAGATGAAGTTGCATCAGCAGTAGGTTCCGAACCAACAAAGCCCATAGCAACAGCCACGATTGAAGTCATAGAGAAAGAAACAGAGACACAGATTACACAACCGGAAGTTGTTGCAGAAAAGCCTGCCCGGCAAGATAAAAGTCCCAAGTTAACGACCTTGCCTTCACAAACACATCCCGACTGGACTCAATCCATCAACAAAAAGAAGAAGAAAAACCTGATGATTGCGGCATCATTCGGCTCCGGTGTAGGCAGTTCATCCGCTACCATCACACCCAGATCACGTGCATACAGATCGCAGGGGTTGGTTGATGTGGCAACTACCGTGGGCAGCGTACTTACACCCAACGATTTCAGAAACAAAGAATACTTGCCGCCCCTATCCACTGAATTAAATCTCAGGATGCCCATAAGCAAGGTTTTTTCTCTTGAAAGTGGTTTAGTGTATAACTATTTACAAACGCGTTTAAGTGGTAGTCCTTTGGGGGTTGATAATCGTGCAGCCATCGATTTACATTACTTGGGTGTTCCGGCAAATTTTGTGGCATCTTTGTTACAGACCAACCATTGGGAGATATACATATCTGCCGGAGGCATGATAGAGAAAGGGTTGCGGACAGATTTCAGACAATACCAGCAAGTAGAAGATGTGCAGGTCAAAAGTGTAGCAAGCACAGAGGTCAATGGATTACAATGGTCGCTTAACGGTACTGTCGGCGTTGGTTATGCCATACACAAGCATGTATCCTTATTTTTCGATCCGAAATTGGCGTACTATTTTGAAAGCGAACAACCGTACAGCATTCGTAAAGAATTACCCGTTTTGGTAAGCTTGAATGCAGGACTGAGAATGTCCCTATAAGGTTTTGCAGTAAAGCGTGAAATCTTCCTGCAATGATAAAGAAATAATGATAATTCTTAAATAAGATAGTCTGATAAACAGGGCTATCTTATTTTTTTATAAATTTGCAGCCGTTTAATTAATTGTCGTGACAATGAAGCGCATTCAAATCATCAATGGTCCTAATCTAAACTTATTGGGTAAAAGAGAGCCGTCTGTGTATGGCAATCAATCTTTTGAAGCCTATTTTGATGAACTGAAGACCCAATATCCACAAGTTGAATTGTCTTATTTTCAATCGAATGTAGAAGGAGAGATTGTCAATAAGTTGCATGAAGTGGGTTTTGATTTCGATGGCATCATTATCAACGCAGGCGCTTACACCCACACCTCGATTGCTATTGCCGACGCTGTCCGCGCGATAAAAACGCCGGCAATCGAAGTCCATATTTCCAATGTGTATCAGCGAGAATCCTACCGACATACTTCGTACCTCTCTGAAGTCTGTAGAGGATGTATCCTTGGATTTGGATTGGACTCATACCGGTTGGCAGTCGAATCTTTTTTATAAAATTTATATGACGAAAGCTACAAAAATTGTTGCCACCATCAGCGATAAACGTTGTGATGTGGATTTTATACGTGCCTTATTTGATGAAGGCATGAATGTGGTTCGGATGAATTCCGCCCATCTGGAACGGGAAGGCTTCCTGAAAATCATCAATAATGTGCGGGCAGTCAGCAATCACATTGCATTACTGATTGACACCAAAGGACCTGAAGTCCGCACGACAGTTGCAGAAAACGACCACATCGAAATACAAACCGGTGACATCGTTAGAGTAAAAGGTGATCCCAACAGCACATCCGTACAAGGTAATATCTATGTCAGTTATCCCCATTTCGTCCGTGATTTGCGTATAGGAGATGATATTTTGATTGATGATGGGGAGATTGACTTAAGAGTTGAATCCAAAGCAGAAGGTTACGTAATTTGCACGGCGCGCAATGACGGGATATTAGGAAGTCGCAAAACCGTGAATGTACCGGGCGTACGCATCAATTTACCTTCATTGACTAAAAGAGACAAGCAGAATATTCTTTTTGCCATTGAACAGGATGTTGATTTTATTGCCCATTCCTTTGTACGCAACAAGCAAGATTTGATTGATATTCAGAAAATATTGGATAAACACAACAGTCAGATTAAAATTATTGCCAAAATTGAAAATCAGGAAGGTGTTGATAATATTGACGAAATACTCGAACATACCTATGGTGTGATGATTGCGCGCGGTGATTTGGGCATTGAGGTGGCACAGGAAAAGATTCCGGGTATTCAGCGTAAACTGATTCGCAAATGTGTGCGGGCTAAAAAGCCGGTTATTGTAGCTACGCAGATGCTACACTCGATGATTCACAATCCGAGACCCACTCGCGCCGAGGTAACCGATGTTGCCAATGCCATTTATTATCGCACGGATGCACTGATGCTTAGTGGTGAGACCGCTCAAGGGAAATATCCTGTTGAGGCTGTGAGAACCATGGCAAGCATTGCCAAAGAATCAGAAAAAACCAAGCTGATTGAAAATGACATTCCCATTCCCATCAGCACACGCGATATAACTTCTTTTTTATGCAATGCAGCGGTTGAAACCAGTGCACAACTCGAAACAAAAGCCATTATTACAGACACCTACAGCGGTCGTACCGCTCGCTTCTTAGCGGCTTACAGAGGCACTGTGCCGGTATTGGCTATTTGTTATCACGAACGCTCGACTCGTGAGCTGGCTCTTTCCTATGGAGTAAATCCTTTCTTCCAAGAAGGGACAGGCAACACACAACAATATTTTATTGAAGCCCTGCAACATATGTTGGAGTGGGGTTGGATTCAACGAGAAAACCTTGTTTGCTACTTAAGCGGGAGTTTTGGAGAAGGCTTCGGAACGACTTTTTTAGAAGTGAACAATGTGAATAAAATACTTGAATCCCGTGATAAATATCTATTGCCGAACTTTGAATAGCAATCACTTGTTATTCATTCACAGCAAACCAATCAAAATAATTTAGATTAAAATTGAACAAGCCACCCCCAAGGTCTTCTTTAGAAAATTTGGGGAGCTTAAATATAAACGATGAAACGATTAGTAATACTCACTATTTTATCCCTTATCTTATTTCCTGCTTTCGCATTACAAACGGTACGCGGACGCATTGTAGATGGGGCGACTCAGAAACCACTTGATTTTGTGAATGTAGTTTTGTTGAAGGATACAGATACAACTCCCGCAGCCGGCGTAGTGTCTGATGAAAGTGGCAAATTTGAGCTGCCTCGTATTCCCAATGGGAACTATCTACTGCGCATTAGTTTTATCGGTTACCATACAATTGAAATGCCGCTGAAGGTCAGTGACAAAGCTTTGGACATGGGCTTGATTAAGTTGATGGAAGACAGTAAATCTTTGTCTGAAGTCGAGGTAGTAGGACAAGGCACACAGATGCGTTTTGAAATCGACAAAAAAGTATTTTCCGTCGATCAGAATATAGCTTCTGCCGGAGGCTCAGCAACAGAAATTCTACAAAACATTCCTTCTGTAGATGTGGACAACGAAGGCAATATATCTTTGCGCAACAGTTCCAATGTAGAAGTTTGGATCAATGGGAAACCCTCCGGTTTGACTGAGGAAAACAGGGCACAAATCTTACAGCAAATGCCGGCTGAAAGTCTTGAATCTATTGAGATTATGACCAACCCATCAGCCAAATACAATCCTGAAGGAACATCCGGCATCATCAATTTAGTGATGAAAAAGGATAGAAGAGGGGGATATTACGGAAGTGCCTCTTTAGGCAGCATGTGGTCACAAGGTGCAAATCCCGGCTATACTGCCGGTGTGAACCTAAACTACAACAGTGGAAGATTGGATGCCTACCTCAATCTTGGGTATCGTAACATGAATTATGTGAGAGGGGGAAATACCGATCGTTATAATTTAGCCGGTACAGACACCTTGACTTTACTGCAACAAAACAACAGCAATATTTTCAGCTATCAAGCTTTGTTTACCCGTGCCGGAATCGATTATCGCATCAATGATAAACATGCTATTGGTTTGTCGGGCTTCGGTATGACGGGAGCAGGCAGTGGTACAACCAACATCAACTATACATTGACAGATTGGCCACCAAACACCATCTTGAGGGATTATGCGCGTAGGAACAACAGCACCAACAAACGTCCGGGCATGAATTTAACTTTAGATTACAAATGGGAAATAGATGCAAAAGGTTCTAACTTGATGTCAAGTTTATCTTATTCAAATTTCAATATGAAAAGTGATGAGACTTATTTACAGCAAGAAAAAACCACAGAAGACACTACTGCTCATATGATTCAGTATCATCAAGGACAGAACGAACAGTGGCAATACAAATTGGATTATACGCAGAAATTCAGGGAGGATGACAGATTAGAAGCCGGTTGGCAAAGCACCATACAGGATCGTTTTGGTCCTAATTCTGCGCATGATTATTTAACTGATCAAGCTTTACACTCCTACTACAACGAATTTAAGTATGACGAACAGGTGCATGCGGCATATGTGACTTACGGCAGTAGGATTAAGAATTTAAGTCTGCAAGGAGGATTGAGAACCGAGTATTTTTGGCGTCATCCCATCAATGAAACTAAAGATAACGCCGGACAAACACAGCCGAAAGATTATGGAGCAAAAGGTGAGTGGCAGTTCTTTCCGAGTTTTTTCGCCTCTTATACCTTGCCCGAAAACAATGAAATTCAATTGAATGCGAGCCGGAGGGTCAGTCGCCCGCGCGGTCGTCAAATCAATCCTTTCCGCGATTATTCAGATTCGACCAATATCAGTTACGGTAATTTGGACTTATCTCCCGAATACTCTTCAGTGATGGAGTTGAATTATTTGAAATTATGGGATAAACACTCCATTTCTTCGAGTATTTATTACCGATTTACAGACGA